>NZ_JANQCJ010000032.1:0-21107 GCF_024723355.1 Micrococcus sp. HG099
GACAGGCATCGTCGGCCGCGAGGATGCGGTCGATCACGGCCTGGATCTCGTCCTCGGAGCCGCCGGCGGGAGTGGGGTTCTTCTCTTCAGTCATGGTCTCCTCTGGGGCGCCTCGCTCGGGCGTCCCGATGTCAGTTCAGGGTAGTGGGTGGGGCGGACGCGCTAGCCGGTCATCCCCACGGGGCGGACGTACCGGCTCACGCGGACCACCCGGTGGAAGCGTTCGCGGATCCACGCCTCGTCCTCGAGGGAGGCGTGGAAGAGCCCCTTGACGGGGGCCGAGAGGGCGGGCGGGGTCCGGATCAGGGCCGCGACGTCGTCGCCGTCCACCCAGCTCTCCAGGTGGACCTGAGAGGTACACGTGGTCCCGGGCGAAGCCGTGCGCGCGGTACCAGGCGTTCGCCGCCTCGTCCTCGCGCGTCCACGCGTCCACGTGACCGACCCGCTCGGGCAGCCGCTCCAGGACGGCCTCGAACAGGCGGCCGGCCAGGCCCCGACGTCGGTGGTCCGGGTGGACGGCCAGGGTGTCGATCGTGGCCAGCCCGGCGTCGTCGCCGTCCGCGGCGCCCACGGAGGCGTCGAGGATCCCGGCGACCGTGCCGGCGTCAGGCCCGTCACGCACCACGGCGACCCACTGGAGCGAGTCCGCGGGGTCGGCCACGTCGGGGTCGGGGACGGGGTGGGCGGCGTGGACGTCGTCGTGGTTCTGGGTGTCGAGGAAGGCGAGGACCCGGCAGCGCAGCCACGACGGCTCGTCCTCGGGTGTGCAGGGGCGGACGATGTAGTCCATGGGGGGGTGTCCTGTTCGCGTCGGCGGGATCCGGGCGCACGGAGGTGCGGACCGGAGCGGGATGCGGAGCGATCGACGGCGGCCGGAGCGGTGGCTCGACGGGCGGCGGCGATCAGGCGAACAGCAGGAACATGCGGACCATCCTAGCGGCCGCCCGCCGCCGGCGACACCCCTCCCCCGTGGGCGAACACGCGCCGGCCGTGCCTACGCTGGGCCGCATGACCCCGCACCCGGACCGGCACGTCACCGTCCTCGTGGTCGGCGCCGGCCAGGCCGGGCTCTCCGCCGCCCAACACCTGCGCCGCCGCGGCTTCCAGCCCGTCGGCCCCGGTGAGGCCCCGAGACCGGCCCCCGCGGGGTCGCCGGGCACGTTCGCCGTCCTCGACGCCGAGGACCGCCCCGGCGGTGCGTGGCTGCACCGCTGGGACACCCTGACGATGGGCTCGGTCAACCACATCCACGAGCTGCCCGGCCACCCGGTGCCGCCGGCGAACCCGGCCGCGCGGGCCAACGCGGTGCTGCCCGCCTACTTCGCCGAGTACGAGGAGCGCTTCGACCTGCGCGTGCACCGCCCCGTGCGCGTGTCGCGGGTGGAGCGGATCGGCGAGCCCGGGGCCGCCGAGGGGTTCCGGGTGCACACCGACGCGGGCACGTGGACGTGCGGGTTCCTGGTCAACGCCACCGGGACGTGGACCTCACCGCACTGGCCGGCGGTGCCGGGCCGGCGGGAGTTCCGCGGCCGGCAGCTGCACACCCACGACTACCGCGGCCCGAAGGAGTTCGCCGGGCGGCGCGTGGTGGTCGTGGGCATGGGCGTCTCCGCGACCCAGCACCTGGCCGAGGTCTCGCGCCTGGCGGACACGCTCTGGGTGACCCGCCGCGAGCCGCAGTGGATCGACGACCCGGACCCGGGCCACCTCGCCGAGTCGGTGGAGGGCGTCGACGAGCGCACCCGCCTCGGCCTGGCCCCGCGCTCCGTGGTGAGCGCGACCGGCATGTTCCGCTCCGACTGGGTGCGCGAGGCGCAGGCCCGCGGGGTGCTCGAGCGCCACCCCATGTTCGAGCGGATCGAGCCGGACGGGGTGCGCATGCCCGACGGCTCCCTCGAGCGCGCCGACGTCATCCTCTGGGCCACCGGCTTCCGCCCCGCCGTCCGCCACCTCGCCCCGCTGCGCCTGCGCACGCCCGACGGCGGCATCCGGGCGGCGCACGGCCGCGCCCTCGACGAGCCGCGCCTGTTCCTCATCGGCTACGGGCCGTCCCAGTCCACCGTGGGCGCCAACCGCGCCGGCCGGGACGCCGTGCGGGCGATCCTTGCGGACCTGCGGGCCGCCGGCGCCGCCTGACTACGATGGTCGCCGTGACCTCGCCTGCGCACTACTTCTCCCCCGACCCCGGCACCCCCGAGCGGCGCCGCAGCGTCGACGTCGAGCTCGCCGGGCGGCGCGTCACCCTGCAGACCGCCAACGGCGTGTTCTCCCCGGACGGGATCGACAAGGGCACCGCGGCCCTGCTCTCGGCCGTCCCCGCGCCCCCGGCGCGCGGCGCGTTCCTCGACGTCGGCGCCGGCTGGGGCCCGCTCGCCCTCACCCTGGCCCTGACCTCCCCCGAGGCCGAGGTGACCGGCGTCGAGGTGAACGAGCGCTCCCTGGCCCTGGCCCGCGACAACGCGGCCGCCGTCGGGGCGCAGAACGCGCGCTTCCTCACCCCCGAGCAGGTCCCGGACGACGCCCGGTTCGACCTGATCTGGTCCAACCCGCCGATCCGCATCGGCAAGGCCGCCCTGCACGACCTGCTCGCGCAGTGGCTGCCGCGCCTGGCCCCCGGCGGCGAGGCCTGGCTCGTGGTGCAGAAGAACCTCGGGGCGGACTCGCTGCTGCCGTGGATCGCAGGGATGCTCCAGGAGCAGGTGCCCGGGGAGTTCACGGCGACGCGGGCGGCCACGGTCAAGGGCTTCCGGATCCTGCGGATCTCGCGGGCGGCCGAATCGTCCTCCTGAACCGACCGTCCTGAATAGTGTCGAGGGCATGAGCAGCCTGAACACCGTGAAGGACACCGCGACCGCCGCCGGCACCGCCGAGCTCGAGACCGACATCCTGGTGATCGGCTGGGGCAAGGGCGGCAAGACCCTCGCCAAGACGCTCGGCTCCCAGGGCCGCAAGGTCACCCTCGTGGAGCGCGACGCCGGCATGGTCGGCGGCACCTGCATCAACGTGGCGTGCGTGCCCACCAAGGCCCTCGTCCACCGCGCCGACGCCGTCCGCCCCGGGGACGACCCGGACGCCGCCGTCGCCTCCGCCTGGGACTTCCGCGACGCCCTCACCTCTAAGCTCCGCGACGCGAACCGCGCCATGCTCGAGGACCTGGACGCCGTCACCCTCGTCCAGGGCGAGGCCCGCTTCACCGGCGAGCGCACCGTCGAGGTCCGCCCCGCCGAGGCCGCGGACGGCGACGACGACGGCGAGCGCCTGACCATCCGCGCCCGGCACGTGGTCGTCAACACCGGCACCACCCCCCTGCGCCCCGAGATGCCCGGCGTGGACCTGCCCGGCGTGCACGACTCCGAGACCCTGCAGCTGCAGATGGACCGCACCCGCGCGCCGCGCCGCGCCGTCGTCGTCGGCTCCGGCCCCGTAGGCCTGGAGCTGGCCTCCATGCTGGCCGGCTTCGGCGCCGAGGTGACCGTCCTGGTGCGCGGCGAGCAGATCCTGCCCGACGAGTCCGACGCGGTCCGCGACTCCCTGGTCGAGGCCCTGCAGGACCGCGGCGTGCGCCTGGCCACCGGGGCCTCCGCCACGGGCTTCGCCGAGGCCGACGGCGGCCTGCGCGTGGACCTCGAGGAGGGCGAGCCGATCGCCGCGGACATCGTGGTGCTGGCCACGGGCCGCGCGTCGACCGCCGAGGCCCTGCACCCGGCGGCCGCCGGCATCGAGCTGGACGAGAAGAGCTTCATCGCCGTCGACGAGCACCTGCGCACCTCGGCGCCGGACGTGTGGGCCGTGGGCGACGTCAACGGCGGGCCGCAGCAGACCTACATCTCCCTCGACGACCACCGGATCGTCACCGGCCAGCTCGCCGGGGACGGCGCGTACTCGCGCGCCGACCGCGTGGCCGTGCCCACCACGGTCTTCACGACGCCGCCGCTCGGCTCGGTCGGCATGACCGCGGAGCAGGCCCGCGAGGCCGGCCACGAGGTGAAGGTCGCCTCCAAGCCCGTGGCGAAGATCGCCGCCATGCCGCGCCCGAAGATCGAGGAGGACGCGCACGGCGTCATCGAGGTGGTCGTGGACGCCGCCACCGACCTCGTGCTCGGCGCCCGCCTGCACTGCGTGGAGGCGCAGGAGCTCGTGAACCTCGTGGCCCTGGCCATGCGCGCGGACGTCACGGCGTCGGCGCTGCGCGACGGGATCTGGACGCGCCCCTCCGCCACCGAGGCGCTCAACGAGGTGCTCGGCGAGCTGAGCTGACGCTCAGACGGTGAGCTCGCCGTCGAAGACGAGCTCGGCCGGGCCGGCGAGCACCACGTGCTCGGTGCCGTCCGGGTGGGCGACGAAGTCCACGCCGAGGACGCCGCCGGGGACCTCCACGAGCCACGAGTCGGAGCCGCCCTCGCCGGACCACGCGCGCATGGCCACCGCCACGGCGCACGCGCCCGTGCCGCAGGACTGGGTCTCCCCCACCCCGCGCTCGTGCACGCGCATGCGCACCCGGCCCACGCCCTCGCGAACGAGGGGCTCGTGCGCCGCCACGAACTCCACGTTGGTGCCGTGCGCCGGCGCCGGGTCCACCTCCGGGGCGCGGGTGAGGTCCAGCCCCTCGAGGTCCTCGAAGGAGGCCAGCGGCACCACCGTGTGCGGGTTGCCCATGGAGACGCTCAGAGCCGGGCGGGGGTCGGCCAGGCCGGCGGCGAGGACCATCGCGTCCGAGGCCGCCTCCTCGGCCAGCTCCGGATCGAGGTAGGACCACGGGCCCATGTCGATCGCGTAGCCGTGGGCGAGGCGGCTGACCGTCTTCACGCCGGCCCGCGTGCCGATGGTGATGGACTCGCCGGGGGCGAGGTCCACGAGCCCCTTCTCCGCGAGGAAGTGCACGAACACGCGCACCCCGTTGCCGCACATCTCCGCGATCGACCCGTCCCCGTTGCGGTAGTCCATGAACCACTCGGCCTCGGGGTGCGCGGCGAGCAGGGCCCGGCCCTCCTCGACGTGGCGGGAGGGCACGGCGCGGATCACGCCGTCCCCGCCGATCCCCCGGTGTCGGTCCGCGAGCACCGCCACCTGGGCGGCCTCGAGGTGGACGTTGCCGTCCGGGTCGGCCAGGAGCACGAAGTCGTTGCCGGTGCCGTGGCCCTTCGTGAAGGGCACGCGGGGGGCGGCGTCGGACGTCGGGGCCGCAGCGGCGGCGGTCTTCTCGGTCATGGGGTCAGTCTAGGAGCCAGCCACCACGGCCAGCGCCTGCGCGACGACGTCCGGGGCGAGTGCGTCCACCCAGTGCACGCGCGGGTCGGCGCGGAACCACGTCTCCTGCCGGCGGGCGAAGCGCCGGGTGGCGACGACGGTCTGCTCGGCGGCCTGCTCCGGCGTGAGCGTGCCGTCCAGGATGGCGAGCATCTGCGCGTAGCCGATGGCCCGGGCGGACGTGGGCCCCTGGCGCAGCCCGTCCGGGCCGGGCACGTCCAGCGCGCGGACCTCGTCCAGCAGCCCGGCGGCGAGCATGCGCTCCACCCGGGCCTCGATCCGCTCGTGCAGCACGGCGCGCTCCAGGCTCAGGCCGATCTGCACCACCGGCGCCACGGAGGGCTCGTGCTCGCGCCGCGGCATGAACGCGGAGAAGGGCCGGCCCGTGATCCGGTGGACCTCGAGGGCACGGACGAGGCGCCGCGCGTCCGCCACCTTGGCGGCGGACTCCGGGTCGACGGCGGCCAGCTCGGCCCGCAGGGCCGCCTCCCCGCGCTCGGCCAGCTCAGCCTCCACCGCGGCCCGGACCAGCGGGTCCGTGGGCGGGAACTCGAGCACGTCCAGCGCCGCCCGCACGTACAGGCCGGAGCCGCCCACGAGGATCGGGGTCCGCCCCCGGGAGCGGACGTCCGCGAACACGCCGCGGGCCGCGGACTGGAAGGCGGCCACCGAGGCCTCCTGCCCGACGTCGAGCACGTCCAGCAGGTGGTGCGGCACGCCCTCGCGCTCGTCCTCCGTCACCTTGGCGGTGCCGATGTCCATGCCCCGGTAGAACTGCAGCGCGTCCCCGTTCACGACCTCCCCGTCCAGGGCGTGCGCCAGCGCGACGGCGAGGGCGGACTTGCCCGTCGCCGTCGCCCCGACCACGGCGACGACAGGCGGGCGGGCGGCGCGCATCAGGACCGGGGACGCAGCGTGGGCATGCCGAGGCTCGTGGCCCCGGCGCCGCCGGAGGCGCCCGGCGTCGGCACCCCGCAGGACTCGGCCTGGGCGCGGTCCCAGGCGTCCCCGGCGCGCGAGCGGCGCAGCGAGTAGTCCTCGGGCGCGGGGTCCGCGACTGCGAAGAACGGGTGCGCCTCGGTGACGGTGACGGTGACGAAGTCCCCGGGGCGCGGGGTCGGCGCGCCGGCCGGGACCGAGAAGTGCACGAGGCGGTTGTCCCGCGCACGCCCGGAGAGGCGGCCGCGCTCGGCGGCCTTGGTGCCGGAGTCGGCGGTGACGAGCAGCTCCTGGCGGGTGCCCACGAGCGTGGCCATCTCCTCCGCGGAGATGCGGTCCTGGAGGGCGACGAGGCGCTCGAAGCGCTCCTGCACCACGGCCTTCGGCACCTGGTCCGCCATCTCGCCGGCCGGAGTGCCGGGGCGGATGGAGTACTGGAACGTGAACGCGGAGGAGAACCGCGAGGCCTCGACCACCCGCATCGTGTCCTGGAAGTCCTCATCGGTCTCCCCCGGGAAGCCGACGATGATGTCCGTGGTGATGGCCGCGTGCGGGATCCGCTCGCGCACCTTCTCGAGGATGCCGAGGAACCGCTTGGACCGGTACGAGCGGCGCATGGCCTTGAGCACCGTGTCCGAGCCGGACTGCAGGGGCATGTGCAGCTGCGGCATGACGTTCGGGGTCTCGGCCATCGCGTCGATCACGTCGTCCGTGAAGGCGGCCGGGTGCGGGCTGGTGAAGCGCACGCGCTCCAGGCCCTCGATCTGCCCGCATGCGCGCAGCAGCTTGGCGAACGCGCCGCGGTCCCCGAACTCCACGCCGTACGTGTTCACGTTCTGGCCCAGGAGGGTGACCTCCACGGCGCCGGCGTCCACGAGGGCCTGGACCTCGGCGAGGATCTCCCCCGGCCGGCGGTCCTTCTCCTTGCCGCGCAGGCTCGGGACGATGCAGAAGGTGCACGTGTTGTTGCAGCCCACGGAGATGGACACCCAGCCCGAGTGGGTGGAGTCCCGCTTGGTGGGCAGCGTGGAGGGGAACACCTCGAGGGACTCGAGGATCTCGATCTCGGCCTCCGCGTTGTGGCGCGAGCGCTCCAGCAGCACCGGCAGGGAGCCGATGTTGTGGGTGCCGAAGACGACGTCCACCCAGGGCGCCTTGGCCTGGATGGTGGCCTGGTCCTTCTGGGCGAGGCACCCGCCGACGGCGATCTGCATGCCGGGGTGCGCGTCCTTGACCGAGCGCAGGTTGCCGAGGTTGCCGTAGAGGCGGTTGTCCGCGTTCTCGCGGACGGCGCACGTGTTGAACACCACGAGGTCCGCCTGGGCGTCCTGCGGGGCGGGAGCGTAGCCGGTGGACTCGAGGAGGCCGGAGATGCGCTCCGAGTCGTGCACGTTCATCTGGCAGCCGAACGTGCGGACCTCGTACGTCAGCCCCTCGTGGGGGCGCGCGGAGGTCTGCCGGGGGGCGGGGGCTTCGAGGGTGGGGTCCGTCAACGTCACCGCACCATTCTAGGAACCTCGGGCGGGGCGCGGGGCCCGCCGCCGATCAGTCGATCGTGGGTGCATCGGGGAGCCGGTCGGCGACCCAGGCATAGAACGGGTCCGCATAGTGCATGGCCGCTGCGCCCCAGAGGTGGTCCTTGGAGGCCACGGCCAGTTCGTCCGGCACGTCGAGGATCGGCAGCCCCAGCTCTTCCAGCACCGCGAAGTAGTGCGCGAAGGCGACCTGCCACTGGTCACCGGATCGTCCGTCGGAGCGGCGCACGGACTCGCCGGTGTCAGTGACGTCGGCGAAGCGTGCACGCAGGACCCAGGCGCGTCGGCCGCGAAGCCTCTCCTTCATGCGGGGGGCCAGTTCTCGGAACAGGGCGACGTGCTCGTCCGAGGCGAAGGGGATCCGTCGCCCCACCACGACGTCGTTCCACGCCGAACGGCGGAACTCATTGGACGGAGTGATGAAGCCTCCCCCGTACTCGATCACGCCGAAGCGCTCGTCGGTGAGATCGAGCAACAGGGCATCCCCGGCGTCGAGTGCGGCGGACGCGGTGGATGCGAAGTCGTCCCGCACCATGCGCGCCTGGAAGTCCGAGGCAAGTCCGATGTCTGCGTCCGGCTCCGCCACGGGTGGGGTCAGGGCGGAGACCCAGGATGACCTCGCCGCGTATGCCGCGACCGGGGCCACGGGGTGGACGCGGAGGACGTCTCGAGAGACACAGGATCCATAGATGGCCACATTCATTGAAGCGACGATACAGAAGTTAAAACGTGTGGAAGCTGTCAACGGCGTGTGACTCCATGGATGGAAGCACCCCGGTTCCCCTTGCACATTGCTCGGAGCGTTTCAGATACTCCGCAGACACCGCACCTGCAGCCAGCTCGCTTCAAGACAACTCGTCGGCGGCGGAAGGCCCGAGTGCCCCTAGGGGACAAACCTTGGGTGGGGTCGGACTTCGTCTCGCGCAAGGGGCGACCATTCCTGACCCTGCCTTGGCCCGTCGACGGAGAACCACAGGCGCTCATGCGCCGGTTCTGCGTGGTCGTGCCGACAATAACCCCCGGGCTACGACTGGACGCAATACCTCGAACCTGCGTGCGGAGTCCAACGTCCAGAAGCAATGGCACTGCCCGACCGATTCCGGTCACCGATCAAACCGGGGCGTCCACTGCGACTCAGTTCGACCAGGCACCCTCCTAAAGAGTGGACGAGGTGCAGAGTTCTATTCATGCTCCTGGAGCACCTCCTTCACGACGGCGAACGCAAGACCACCGCCGTACCCCTTGCGCCCCAGCATGCCGACGAGGCGCCGAGTCACCTTGTCCCGCTCAGCACGCGCGTCCGGGTCGTTCCCGGCCGGGACCCGGCGGCCGCGCAGGCGGCGTCGGACGAGTTCGAGGGCGGCGGCGCGCTCGTCCTCCCCGTCGATGGCCTCGAGCGCCTCGGCCGCGACGTCCCGATCCACACCCTTCTGCCGCAGCTCGTGGCCGATGGCCCGCCGGGCCAGCCCCTTGGACCGGTGGCGGCTCCGGACCCAGACCTCGGCGAAGGCGGCGTCGTCCACGAGCCGGACCTCCTCGAACCGGTCCAGGACCCGGGCGATGAGCTCGGGCTCGGCCTCGCGTTCGGCGAGTTTGGCCTCGAGCTGGCCGCGGGAGCGCGGCCCCAGGGCGAGCTGCCGCAGGACGACCTCGCGGGCGGCCTCCTCTCGCTCCCTCGGGTCGGCCGGCAGGGGCGCGGGCCCCGGGCGACGGCGCGGCGGAGCGCCCTCGCGGGCGTTCGCCTCTTCGGGATTGGACGTGGCATCAGAGTCGGCCACCCTAGGGGCCCGGCGGCGCGCGCGCCGCGGCTCGTACTCGGCCCCTCGGTGGCCGCGTCCGCCTCGCTCGGGCCGCGCGGCCGTCGACCACGGAAGCACCCGCGCCGCGGCCCCGGGTGCGGGACTGGGCAGGTCGCTCGCACGGCCCAGGAGCGAGCCCAGTTCTGGCGGGCCCGCGGGCAGCACGTCCGCGCTCCTCGCCTCGACCGGCCCGTCGGCCTCGGGCACACCCGCCAGCTCGAGCCACATCCGGGCGGCGTCGGTGTCGCGCGCGTCGTCGAAAGCAGACGCGCCGGAGGCCGCGCCGCTCCGACCGGCCCTCTCGGATCGGCGGGCGGCACCGCCTCCGGCGTCCCTGCGGGCTCGGATCATCCGGCCGCGGTGTCACCCGGGACCGCGGTCAGGGCCGGGGCCTCGTCCGCCTCAGCCTCCGGGTCCACGCCGATGCCGAGCTTCGTGAGGATCCGCTCCTCGATCTCCTGGGCGAGGTCCGGGTTGTCCTTGAGGAACCGGCGGGCGTTCTCCTTGCCCTGGCCCAGCTGGTCCCCGTCATAGGTGAACCAGGCGCCGGACTTCTTCACGATGCCCTCCTCGACGCCCATGTCGATCAGGCCGCCCTCGCGGGAGATGCCGACGCCGTAGAGGATGTCGAACTCGGCCTGCTTGAAGGGCGGGGCCATCTTGTTCTTCACGATCTTCACGCGCGTGCGGTTGCCGACGGGGTTGCCGGCTTCCTTGAGGGTCTCGATGCGGCGCACGTCGATGCGCACAGACGCGTAGAACTTCAGCGCCTTGCCGCCCGTGGTGGTCTCCGGGGAGCCGAAGAAAACGCCGATCTTCTCGCGCAGCTGGTTGATGAAGATGGCCGTAGTCTTGGTCTGGTGCAGCCGGCCGGTGATCTTGCGCAGCGCCTGCGACATCAGGCGGGCCTGTAGGCCCACGTGGGAGTCGCCCATCTCGCCCTCGATCTCGGCGCGCGGGGTCAGCGCGGCCACGGAGTCGATCACGACGATGTCCAGGGTGCCGGAGGAGACAAGCATGTCCATGATCTCCAGTGCCTGCTCGCCGGTGTCCGGCTGGCTGACGAGGAGCGCGTCCGTGTCCACGCCGAGCTTGCGCGCGTACACCGGGTCGAGCGCGTGCTCGGCGTCGATGAACGCGGCGATGCCGCCGTTGCGCTGCGCGTTCGCCACCGCGTGCAGGGCCAGCGTGGTCTTGCCCGAGGACTCCGGGCCGTAGATCTCCACGACGCGGCCGCGGGGCAGGCCGCCGATGCCCAGCGCCACGTCCATGGCCACCGAGCCTGTGGGGATGACCTCCACCGGCATCTGGGTCTGATCGCCCAGCCGCATGACGGAGCCCTTGCCGAACTGCTTGTCGATCTGCGCGAGGGCTGCCTCGAGGGCCTTCTCGCGATCCGGAGTCTTGCTCATCCTTCACCCCTACGTTTCGTGATTGCCGGGCGAGTCCTCTCCCCCGCCTCGGTCAAGTCCGGACTCTACGTCGGGGCCCGGACGAGATAACGGGGCCGACCCATCCTGTGGACAGAGGCCTTCCCCTAGCGCTGTGCACGAACGAGGCTACACGACCATTCGAACATGCGTTCGATCTCAGCGAGTCCGACTCACTCCGGACGCACCAGCAGTTGACGCAAACGCGGGAGATAGATGTCGACACTGGGAACGACGTGCCCCTCCCCGAAGTCCCCCAGCACATACTCCACCCCAGCACCATCTCCGACCGCCTCACGGAACGGCAGGTAATGATTATTGAGATACTCGGGGTCCTGGGTGTTCTGAATATAAATCACTCGATTTCCAACCGGAACCGAATAAAGCGAGCAGATATCATGATCGAGCTTGGCGACGAGGCTCTCCGGATCCGCCCCCGGGTGCGCCACCGAGGAATACCTAGAGAACCGGATCGGCGGACGAGTGAGTGAGATCCGGGGATTCAGAACCATGACCGAAGAAGACGGGTAAAGGTAGCTGTAATAGAGAGCTGCATATCCGCCAGCGGATGCACCAAAGAATATCAACTTCTTCTTCTCACCAAGGAGCTTGTTCAGCACCGTGCGAATGAGCAACGCCCCGTTGATCTTCTCGGTGCCAAGGTGCCACGACGTGCCAAAATCCGACGAGATCCCATAGAAGGGATCGGAGAATCCAAGCCACTCGACGCCCAGCGCCCGCGCGATCGATAGGCCGGAAAACATTGGATAAGTCTGACCCGTCGCCGGCATGGCCGCAGAAAATGTCACCATGACACAATCCGATGACGCCTCCTCAAACGCCCAATCAAACCACCCTTGGCCAGTCCAGTACGAGGACAATCCTGGCGAAATCCTATGAGAGTTAAATGCGCGTGCGTTCTCATAAATATGATGGCCGCTACTCACAAACATACTGACATCTCGACGCCGCTGAGACACGAGGCACCTCCTCTATTTTGCGACACACAATACGTTTATATATTGCTCATGTTTAAGGGAAGTGGACGCAGAGCCCTATGTGTCACTTCAGTCTGGCACTAATTTCGAGATCGCACTTGCGGGAAGCCCGACCGTGGAGTGAGCCTAACCGATGTGGCACGGCCTGAGTCGTCCACCGACACGGTGACGATCTTCTTCGAACCGGGGTCGGCGAAGTCCACCTCCCACGACTCTCCCGGCTTCGCCGTCGGGACGATCAGCGGGGACTGCACCCGCTCAACCTGGTAGAGAAGATCGCCCTCGCGAAGGTGACGCAGTGAAAAGATGCTCGGCGGCTTCACTCCAGGTCCAGTCTGGACCCTCCATGTGAGCCTGCTGATGCCATCGCCCTCATCCTTCAGGCAACTCATCCACACGCCGATGCCCGCCAGGTCCCGATGAGGGGCAGTCCCCTCGGCTCTATGCCCTGAGCCGTCACCCTCAACCACCCCGAAGGCCTGGGACGGATGCGACACGGGCCTCTCCTCGGCCTCAGCATGCGCATCAGCGTTCAATGACTGCTCAGGACAGGAGGCTCCGCCGTCGATGTGCTGCGACAGACAACTCAGCACATCGTCAAGGTCGGCATCTATCCCGAAACTCGCTGCCACCCCCGATGACACTCGCGGAGGCAGGTCCGATTGCACCGCACCCCAGGTAGCGATACGCAACACGACATTGTCACCCAAGTGATAGACGAGGGGCCCGCCTTGTCTGCCGATCCCTGCAAGAGACAGGGCGGCGAGTTGCGAGCGTACCGAAGGGTCTTCTCCATTCTGAAGAATTACCACCTTAGGGGTGCGCTCTTGCTCGGCAGTCTCCGATCGATCGACAAGTGATCGCAGGCCATCAGACGCGAGCGTGGGCAAACCCCACACGAACACACCGATGACCCCTTCCATTGCCGCGGCCATGGCAAGCGCAACATGCCCCCCCGCGCCGCCGCCAACGATCACATAGTCTCGACCGGGCCCGCAATCAGAACTGATGCGGACAGACGCCAAGTCAGCCAGAAGCCCGATGCGGTCATCTTCAGTATCCGCCGGCCCCGGATTCCAGGCGACGCGGATCGACGGGTCACCGTTGCGCTCCACCGGGCGCCGCAACGTCACCTGCACGCTCGCTTCTCGGCCATCCCCGGAGCTGTCGTTGTCGACCCAGAGGAGTATGGGTCGCCCTGACTTCGGGGAGATGTCCTCCAGCTGTTCTCCGACTTGAGCCTGGGGGTCAAGGCTAGCGGATGAGTGCAGCAGGGCCAGGTCGCCGGGGGTCCCGGCAGTGAGGTGATGAGGTGCCCCCCACAATTGATGAAGGTGACTCTTGACCGCTTCCCACACGTAGCCGCTTGCTTCTTCGTTCAGTGCCAAAGATCCCACACCAGAAGCGCCTGGGCTTCGAGCAATGCGGGATCCCGCGGGCACTTCGAAGTGACGCACTGCAGCGCCTGCACCTTCCATCTCCGTGTAAAGGCGCATCATTCGACGGTTTGTTGTATTTGAGCCGTTGCCACTCGGAGAGCCCGGTGCCGGTGGCACGAATGCGCGATGCACAACGAGCCGGCTCTGAAGTCCGAACTCCTCGATTTCCTCTACAAAAGCGCGCCATCCACGTTGCCAGAGATCGAAGTATTCCTCCGTATCTAGATTGACAAGTCGATAGTGTGACGCATCTATTCCGAGTGCCTGAAACTCCGCCGATTCGGAAACGACTCCCCCGTCCGGGAAGACTGCAAGTGGGCGCCGCTCCTCAAGTGCGTCAATGATGACCACGTCGGGATCGGTCGACGCGATTCTCGACACAACCGTTCTATCGAATGCTCGAGAAAGCAGCTCCCGGTCCGCGTCATTGCGCGCAGAATCGAGGTAGGTAGCCCGGATGGGCGCAGTGCCAAAGCTAGCAAAGCTGATCCTGGGGTAATAGTCTTCCCGTCTTGCTCGGATCTCGGGCCTGCCACTGATCGCGTGTTTCGTCTGCAGACTGCCGATGGCGGTAGCGGGGTACACATGGGATCCCGCCTCACGCACGGCTATTGCACACTTCTGGAAGGCTGTGGTCATGATGGCGAGCACGGAGGAAGGAGGCTTCCATCTCCTCCGCGACCACGTGGTCAGCCCCGGACTGTGCGCGAACCCGTCGCGCCGCGGCGCGGGACATCCGCATGTAGCGCTCGGGGTCCCGGTGCAGCGTCCGCAGCGCGTCGGCCAGCTCTCGGTGGTCCTCCGCCGGGGCGAGGAACGCGCATTCCTCGTCCACGAACTCCGGCACCGCGGCCACCGCCGAAGTCACCGGGACCAGCCCGGAGGACATGGCCTCGTCACGGCTCACCCCCTGGGTGTCACTGCGGGTCGGGACCAGGAGCACGCCGTGGGCGGCATGCTCCCGGGCGATCTGCTCGTGGGTGAGGAAGCCACGACGGATCGTGACGTTGGACAGCCCACGAAGGGGCGCGAGGGTCTCCTCGAACAGCGGACCGTCCCCCAGGAACGTGAACTCCATCTCGTCGAACCACGGCTCGTCCTTCAGTTCCAGGACGGCGGCGACGGAGAGGTCGTTCGCATAGACGCGGGAGTGGTACGGCCG
Organism: Micrococcus sp. HG099; assembly: GCF_024723355.1. NCBI lineage: Bacteria > Bacillati > Actinomycetota > Actinomycetes > Micrococcales > Micrococcaceae > Micrococcus > Micrococcus sp. HG099. The sequence continues at coordinate 14,550 of NZ_JANQCJ010000032.1, forward strand.
GATGGACAGGACTCGAAGGCGGTGCTGGGCGGTCTTCTCCCGGTAGGGGAAGACGTCCGGGTCGATGGGGTTGTGGATGATGCTCCAGCGGTGGTCGGGCAGCCGCACGCCGACGTCCTCGAACACCGTCTCCGCGAACCACTGGGAGACGAAGACGAAGTGCATGTCCTCGGGAGAGGACTCGAAGATCTCCCGCCACATCGTCAGACGGGTATCCGACAGGTCCTTGGCGGCCTCCAGCTCCTCCTCGGAGGTGTAGTTGAACCGCCGGCGCCACCAGGGCTGGATCTCGAACCCGTGGATCCACACGGTGGTGGGGGGCAGCGACGGAGCCGTCTTCAGCACGTCCCAGGTCTCCGGCAGGAGGCAGTGCACGGTGAGCGAGCGCGCCTCCCCCGTGGCGAGCGTGGCGGACAGGTCAGCCGGCCGCAGCACGGCCACGTCCACGTCCTCGAACTCCCGGAACTCCGGCTGATGAGCGGTCCCCAGGGTGACGGTCTCGAGCCGGCGCCCCGCCTCGAGGTAGCGACGTAGGCGGCTGTGCACGAACCCATTGCGGTACAGGTTCCCGTAGGACGGGTAGATGTTCGTCACCAGCACGTCCGGGCTGCGCACCAACAGCGGGACGGGCGGCGCCACGAAGGGGCCGTTCACCACACGGTGGATCACCGCACTGCCGGACCCGCTCACCCGCAGTCCCCAGCGCACCGCCACGGCGTCGTCGGGAATGGTCACCTCCACGAACTGGCGCGCCGGGATCATCGCGTGGCCGATGCGTCCTCCCGCGGAGTCGAGCCAGTACGCGACCAGCATGACGTCGAGCCCGACCCCGACGTCCAGGTAGAGGGGCTCCGTGCGGCCGAGGAGCTCCGCGTCCAGCGGCCTGACGTGCTGGTTGTTCCAGTACCGGTGACGGCCCGCCTCCATCCGCGAGGTCAGCCGCGCCTCGCCGTCCTCCCACGTCATGGTGATGGCGTCGAAGGTCGTCATGCCCTCGAACAGCATGTCGAGGTCGAGGACGGGCAGGTCGTCGGAGGACTCCTCGAACACCAGCGCGTCGGCGTGGCGACGGATCTCGTCCAGTCCGAGCCCCTGGTCGAGGGGCAGCGCCGACACCTGCTCCAGGAGGGCGGCCGGGGCATGCGCCCCGCCCGCGCAGTACTCGAGCGCGGAGACGGCCAGGCCGGCAGGCGCCGTCGCCTCGGTGAGGACGCCGGACACCGCGGCCTCCGCCGCCGGGTCGAGGCGCACCAGCGACCGGTGCAGGGGCAGTCCGTCGCACGGGGTCCACGCGGTGCGCGGCTCGCGGCGCACCGGGGCGCCGCCGCCCTCCGGCACCGCGTAGTGCTCCCGGTGCCCGACGGCGTCCACGTCGGCCCACCGCAGGGTCAGCACGAGGTCCTCGAGGTAGTGCGGCCCGTACCAGTCCTGGGGCTCCAGGGTGCCGAGGGCGGTGCATCCCCGCGACCGCGCCAGCGCCGCAAGGCCGTCGGCGGACTGGACGGCGACCACGCGGTCGTCGTCAGCCGCGGCCTCGACGGCCGCCGCGTCCGCATCGTCCTCCACCAGGACGGCGAGCACCCAGTCGGTCCAGGACTGCCGCGTCCAGGACGCCAGGAGGCCGCGGACGGCCTCCTCATCGCGGCCCGGTGCAGACGGCACGATCAGCAGCGGGCGCTCGACCTCGGCCGGAGGCAGGGTGACCCCGGCGTGCTGGGCCACGAAGGAGAGCCGCTCGGCGTAGGTGTGCTCCCGCAGGACCTTGCGCAGCGCCATGGCGCGCATCCGCTCGTTGCCGTTGGAGTGGGCCTCGATCTGCTCGAGCCGACGTCGCATCTGCGTCCCCGAGTCCGTCGCCACCACGAGGTCGCCGAAAATGAGCCGCAGCCCGCGGGAGAAGTTGCTGACTACCAGCGTGTTGGAGGCCAGGAGCTCGAACACCCGGCGGGCGAACATGGACTGGGACTGCTTCACGGAGTTCAGGTTGAGGTTGACCGTGTAGCCCTTGTAGGGGATGTCCAGCAGGTCCGGGGTCAGCGCGCCGCCCACGATGAACCGCCCGTACTCCTCCGGGAAGGCGTAGTCGGCGTTCCCCCGGCCCAGGTTGCGGTCGTAGATGTCGAACCGCCGGCCATCCGCGGAGAGCTCCGAGCTGAGCTCCCGCAGATCCGCCAGCCGTTCGGGGTAGCGGGCGTAGTAGGCGCCGGCGAAGGCGCACCCCTGCACCCGCTCGAAGGCCTCCACGGGATTGGAGTGGACCGGCTGGGCCGCGAACGGCAGGAAGTGCACGTTGCTGTGCCCGAGCTCGAGCTTGTAGCGCGGGACGCAGTCCAGGTCCGTGGTGAACACCGCGTCGAAGTGGCCCGCCGTGGTGAGGAACGTGTTGAAGTGCACCGGATCCTCCTTGTTCCAGAAGGCGGTGGGCACACCCCTCTCACGGCACCACCGGAGGATGCCCTCCAGCTCGGGGCCGAACCGATGGACGGTGTTCCACCAGGTCTGGCGGTGCCCGCGCCACGCGGACTCCACGAGCAGCAGGTCCGGCTGCGCCGCCGTCAGCTCGGCGCGCCAGTACTCCATGGTCAGCGGCACCAGGTCCGCCTCGCCCTCGAAGGAGGTGAAGGAGAACTCGTCCAGGATGCAGGCCACGACGAGCCCCCCGGCCCGGCCGGTCCGCCGGCGGACGGGCACCGGCTCGGTCTCACGGCGCCGCGACGCGACGTCCTCGGGAACCACAGGTGCGGGGATCCGGGGGCTCATGCCTGCCCACCCTTCTTGTCGGCGCGGATGATCGAGATGAGTCGGGGCACGGCGCGGCGCACGCCGGTCAGGCTCTGGGCCTCCCGCAGCGCCTTGCCCGCCTGGAAGGTGCGCGAGGACCGCACGTGACGCAGCGTGGCCCGCGTCTGCTGGACCGCCTGCAGGGCCGACTCCTTCTCCACCGCGAGGCGTTCCAGGGCGTCCTCCATCTCCTGCAGGCGTTCCTGCGCCGCCTCCCGCTCGGATTGGGCGTCCCGCTGGTTCCAGATGCGGTCCTCGGCCTCCGCCACGAACCCCCGGAGCACGCGGAAGTCCTCCCGGTTCCGGGCGACGAGCGCCTCCAGCTCCTCGACTCGACGGCGCGCCGCGTCCCGGTCCGCCTCCGCCTCCGCCAGGTCGGCTCGCATCTCCTCGCCCTCGCCGGGCTCACCGTCACCGGCCCGCAGCCGCTCCCGGAGGGCCAGCGCGGTCGAGCGCTCGGCGTACATGCGGCGCATGACCGCGTCCATCCCCGCCTCCTGCCGCTCGTCCGCGGATCGCGGGACGAAGAGGACGGTCGGCGAGGAGTTCTCCACGTCGGCCACGCGGTAGCCCAGGGGGCGGAGCCGCTCGACCGCCGCCTCGTAGGCGGGCTCGTCGAGGCACTCGATCCACAGCAGGGGCTGGCTGCGCCGGAGCGTGCGGCGGGCGCCGTCGAGCACGTGCGCCTCGAATCCCTCGACGTCCACCTTGAGCATCGCGACGAGGCGCGAGCCGACGATCTCGTCCACGGTGCGCACCGGCACCCGGTCGCCCTCGGCCTCCGGAGACCGGTCGATCGACCGCGTCCCGAGGTTGGCCGGGTCCCCCTCGCGCAGGACGGCCTCGCCCTCGCCGGCGCCGGCCGCGCAGGCGTGCACCTCCACGGCGTCCTCGACGCCGTTGAGCGCGGCGGAGCGGCGGACGGCGTCTGCGAGCCGTGCATCTGGCTCCACGGCGATCACCCGAGCCCCCACCGTGCAGGCGAGGAACAGGGTGTGGTTGCCCACGTTGGCCCCCACGTCGACGACCACGTCACCCGGCGAGAGCGCCTCGGCCATCTTCTCCAGCATCGCGGACTCGTACACCGTCCCCTCCAGCACCATGCCCTGGATGTAGTCCTCACCCGCATTGGGAACGATCACTCTGTACTCTGAGCCGCGCGCCAGCAGGCGTGCGACCGGTTCATCCGAACCGGGCGTGGGCATAGGGCCTCCTCGAGGGGTGGGACGAGACATGGGTCCTCGCGCTGTCGAGAGGACGCGCGACGTGGGTCCTTCACGCGCGGCGCGCGCCAAAGTCCGCAGGTCACTGTAGCCGCCGCCACCGCCGGGCAGGCGCCGCGGCCTCCCCGGCGCGCCCCGGCGCCCTCACCGCTTCGGGGGCACGTCGCGGCCCAGCCGCCGCTCCTCGGGGATGTCGTGCAGCTCGCAGACGGCGAGCCAGACCCGCCGCGGGTCCACGCCGGCGGCGAGCGCCGCCGTCGCGGTGGTGTCCAGGCCGGGCAGGTGCAGGGAGTCGGCAACGAGGCCGGCCCGGCCGGGGCCGAACTCCTCGTCCATCAGCCGCTGGAACTCGCTCACGCGCATGGGCGGGGCCTCACTCGTCATCGGGGTGTGTCGTCGGTGGTGTCGCAGGGCCCGGACGCGCGGACGGCGCGGGCGCTCCCAGGTGCGGGGCGCCCGCGCCGTGCGGGTCGGGGGTCTGCGGGTCGGTGCTCAGCGGCCGGCCAGCGTGCCCAGGGACGGGTCCGCGGCGTCGGTCAAGTCGTCGGGCAGGGTGTCCGGGACCTGGATGCCCTCCTGGTCCACCAGCCGGTCCGAGACCTCGCGCAGGAGGTAGGACAGCGGGATCTCGAGGGCCTGGCAGATGGAGGCCAGCAACTCGGAGGAGGCCTCCTTCTGGCCGCGCTCCACCTCGGAGAGGTAGCCGAGCGAGACGCGGGCGTCGTGGGAGACCTCGCGCAGGGTGCGGCCCTGGAGCTGGCGCACGTCGCGCAGGACGTCGCCGATCTCGTGGCGGAGGAGGGGCATGCTGCGCTCCTTGATGTCAGGGGTGGTCGCGCGGGGGCGGGGCTGGTCGTCGACCCAGCGCGTGATGCCGTGGGCCTGGACGGGATGTCGCATCATGTCTATCGCCTTCTCCTGGGCTGTTCCTGAAGACGGCCGGGCCGCGGGCCTGATCCCGCGGGGCGCTCTTCTTGACTCGTTCCATTCAACGTCGGGGGCGGCGTCGTTCATTCCCGGGACGCGGCGGCGGGCTCGTCCGCGGCCTCCCGGGCCTCGTTCCACCCCCGCCGGCGGTGCCGCTCGCGCAGGGAGTAGGTGGCGTTGCGGATGCGCTCGGAGTCGTCCAGGCTCGAGCCGACCGCGCCGGCCATGGTGCCCATCGAGGCCGCCAGCCACACCAGCTTGGCGTAGTCGCCCAGGTCGCTCGCGCGCTCCAGCTCGCCGCCGAGGTACTCCACCGGGATGATCATCACGGCCACCAGGAACAGGGTGGCGAAGAGCACCGCGTACACCAGCGTGCAGGCCAGCCCCACGGTGATCACCGTGGAGAGGTTGTCCAGCCGCGAGCTGTGCCGGTGCCGGGTGCCACTGGTCCAGAGCCCGTTGGTGGCGATCAGCCAGCCCACGAGCAGCACGATGGACAGGACCGTCACGGCCGCGAGCCGCCACGGGGACATCACGCTGGAGAGCACCCAGATGGAGCCGAAGAACACGCCGTAGGCGCCGGCGGCGCTCGCGGAGGCGATCGTGAACGTCATGTCCCGGGGCATGCGCAGCGGACGGTTCGCCATCACCATCCCGGCGAGCAGTCGCAAAGTGCCGGTCCGCCCCTTGACGTACACGGTGGAGGCCTCGCGGCGGCCCCCGCCCATGCCGGTGATGGTGCTCACCCCGGCCTCGGTGCCGTTCAGGGGTGTCAGCGCCCGCAGCTCCTCCGTGTCCGCGGCCCCGTCCTCCTCGACCTCGGCGGAGCGGTCCGAGGACTGCACGTCCAGCTCGCCGTCCGGCGGGTCCACCTCCGGGACGGTGTCCAGGTGCTCGACGACGCGCAGCACGGTCTCGCGCAGGCGCCGGGCCGGGGTGATCACCCCGAGGGCCGGGACGCACACCACCCCGAGCCGCAGCTGGGGGACGACGTCCGCGACGACGCCGCGCCCGTCCTCGAAGCGGGGCAGGTCGACGACGGCGATCACCGTGTCCCAGCCGTGCTCGTCGGCCAGGGCGCGCACGGGCTCCTCGAGCACCATGCCGCCGTCCGCGCCGACGGGCAGCGACTCCTGCCGGGTCTCCACGCGCCAGCCGTGCGGCGCGGGCATGCGCGCCTGCAGTCGCTGCTCGAAGTCGCGCGCGATGCGGCACACGAGCGCCCAGGGGTAGCCGGGGTCGGCCACGAGGCCCACGACGCGCGGCGGGCGGCCGTCCGCGGGCGCGTGGGGGTCCTCCTCGCGGCCGTCGGCGGCCGCGCGGGGGTCCGAAGCGGAGATGACCGGAGCGGAGGGGTCCTGCGCGGAGGGGTCCGGAGTGGACCGGGAGGGAGGGGATGCGCTGCTCATCGGAGCGAACCTACGCCCGCCCGCCGAGGGCGGCCAGGAGCGGCGGGCCCGGACGGCACGCGACGTCGCTCACGCTCCGGCGCCCGGCTCCCCCGCGGCGCCCTCCCCGGTCGCCCACTCCCCCATCGCCGCACCGATGCGGGTCAGCGCGGCCAGGGCGGCGGCCACGGTGGCCTCGCGGATCGCCTGCCGCTCCCCGCCCAGGGCCAGCGGGATGG
>NZ_JANQCJ010000033.1:0-20475 GCF_024723355.1 Micrococcus sp. HG099
GGCAGGTCCCGCCAGGCGGCGTGCACGGCGTCCACGGTGGCCTGGAGCAGCGGCAGGGCGAGGTGGCTGACGGCATCCTCGCCGCCCGTGAGGTCCAGGACCCCGACGAGCCGCCCGGTGGCCGGGTCCGTGAGCGGGACGGCCGAACAGCTCCACGGGTGCACGCGCGGGCTCAGGTGCTCGCCGCCGCTGACCTGCGTGGGGGCGCCTGTCGCGAGGACGATGCCGGGGGCGGAGGTGCCCATGGACGCCTCGGACCAGTCGGCGCCGGCCACGAAGCCCATGGTCTCAGCGTGGCGCACCGCGGTCCGGTCGCCCTCGACCCACAGCAGGTGGCCGCGCGCGTTGCCGATCGCGGCGAGCATGCCGGCCTCGGCCGCGGGGTGGATGAGCATGCGGCGGACCACCGGCAGGGCCACGGCGAGACGCTGCTCGCGGCGGGCTGCGGCGAGGTCGTCGTCGGCGAGGGTGGCCGGGTCGGTCTGGCCGGGCACCGCGGGCGCGGTCGCGGCCGCCCCGGCGTCGAGGGCCGACCCCGCGGGGGTGAGGGCGCCGAGGGAGCGCAGCCAGGACTCGCGGACCTCTCGCCGCAGCCCCTGGAGGGCGGCGCGCAGGCCCTGGTCCGCGCCGGTCGGAGCGGTGGGCGACGACGGCGCGAGCGACAGGCGGACCGAGTCGAGGGACTCGTGGGCCCGGTCCACGGCGCGTCGGTAGGCGCCGGTGGCGAGGGTCGAGCTCATCCCGAGCCGGCCATCAACCGTGAACGGATCAGGAACCGCTTGCCCTCGGGCGCCTCGACGGAGAAACCGGAGCCGCGCCCGTCCACCACGTCCAGGGTGAGGTGGGTGTGCTTCCAGTACTCGAACTGGGCGGCGGACATCCAGAACGGGATCTCCACGGCGTCCTGGTCCCCCTCGGCCGGCAGCGCGAAGGTGCCCAGCAGGACGTCGGCGGCGCCGGTCGTGAAGTCGCCGGCGGGATAGCACATGGGCGCGGAGCCGTCGCAGCAGCCGCCGGACTGGTGGAACATGAGCGGGCCATGGATCGGGAGGAGTCGGCGGATCAGCTCGAGCGCCGCGGGCGTCATGGCGACGCGGGACACGGTCTCGCCCGGCAGCTCGGGGCGAGCCTCGAGCGCGGGCGCGGGAGCGTGCTCCGCCGACGAGGGCGGCAGGGTCATCGCGGCCTCCTGGGGATGGGCGATCGTCGGTCCCCTCACCCTAGCCCCCAACGTGACCCACGTCACCACAGCTGGCGCCGGGGGGCGGCCCAGAGGGTACACCGAGAGCTGTGCCGTGGGCTGGGTCGCGCGCAGGGCCGCGTACGTCGCCGCGAGCCAGACGTCTCGGCTGCAATCAGGGGCTGGTCGCGACTGAAACGTCTGGCTCACGGCGCGGGGGTGGGGAGGGGAGAAGGGGTGGGGCGGCGGGCGGCTCACACAGCCGCGACCGGCGTCCACCCTCGTACACTCGGCACATGCTCCCGGACCCTAGCCCCACCGTCACCGTGGACGGCCTCCTGCTGCGCCCGCTGCGCACCGCGGACGAGATCGCGGCGCGCGAGGCGGACGCGGAGCTGAAGCGGGAGGGGTTCGACTTCCTGATGGCCGGCACCCGCTCCTTCCCAGCGATCCGCCGCGCGTTCGCCGCCGACGCGCGTGGCGACGTCGGACCCGGCCGCGTGCCCGCGTCCTTCTACGTGGGCGTGGACGAGAACGGCGAGCTGGTGGGCCGGGCGTCCGTGCGGTGGGAGCTGAACGAGGCGCTGCGGCACGTCAACGGGCACGTGGGCTACGCGGTGCGCCCCGCGTTCCGGCGGCGGGGGCACGCCGTGCGCCTGCTGCGCGGCGCGCTGACGATGCTGGCCGCGCGCGGGGTGCCCGCCGCCCTGCTCACGTGCGACGAGACGAACACCGCCTCCGTGGCCACGATCCGTGCGTGCGGGGGCGTGCTGCGGGACCGGGTCGAGACGGGCCTCGACGGTGCACCCTTCCCCGTCCCGAAGCTGCGCTTCGACGTTCCCACGACGGCGGCCTGACCGGAGGGGCGGCGCGGACCGCGCCGCGCCGCCGGCCTCAGTAGGCCTTGACGCGCTGCTCCACGATCAGGTGGATGAGGGCGAAGCGGCCCTCCTCCTGGACGGCCTTGAGCGCGGCGTCGACGGCCGCCGGCACGTCCGCGTCCTTCTCCACGCGGATGCCGAGGCCGCCGAACGCCTCGGCCATGCCGGCGAAGTCGGGGTTCTTCAGCTGGGTGCCGGAGATGCGCTCGGGGTACTCGCGCTCCTGGTGGGTGCGGATGGTGCCGTACTCCTGGTTGTCCATGACGATCACCAGGGGCGTCGCGCCGTACTGGGCGGCGGTGGCCAGCTCCTGGCCGTTCATGAGGAACTCGCCGTCGCCGGCGATGGTCACCACGGTGCGGTCCGGGAAGTTCAGCGAGGCGGCCACGGCGCCGGGCACCGAGTAGCCCATGGAGCCGTTGCGCGCGGAGATCATGGCTCGGTAGCCCTCGGTGGGGAAGTAGCGGTGCGCCCAGTTGGTGTGCTCGCCGGCGCCGAGGGAGATCATCGAGTCCTTCGGCAGCTTCGGCATGAGGTTCGCCATGAGGGTGGCCATCTTGGCCTGGCCCTCGGAGGGCTCGGCCGGCGGCAGCGCCGCGAACTTCTCCTGCTCGCCGCGCATGCGGGAGGTCCACTCCTCCCACTCGGGCTTGACGTCCAGGTCCATGCGGACGAGGTCGCGCACGAACACGTCCGGCTTGGCCACGATCTGGTGGGAGACGGGGCCGGAGCGGCCGCGCAGCGAGGGGTCGATGGTGACGAGGAAGTTCTTCTTGTCCCAGTTCTGGCGGATCTTGAAGCCGTCCGTCACGACGTCGCCCGGCACGGTGCCGATGAAGACGATCAGGTCGGTCTCCTCGAGCAGGTCGTAGGTGGGCTTGGGGCGGCCGTAGCCGATGGGGCCCACGTAGGACGGGGAGGAGAACGGCACGGTGCCCTCGGTGCGCCACTCCGCGGCGGCGGGGATCTTGTGGTCCTCGAGCCACTGGGTGAGCTGCTGGGCGCCCTCGTCCGTCCAGTCGTTGCCGCCGGTGATGAACAGCGGCTTCTTGGACTCCTTGAGCGCGGAGTGCAGCGACTTCCAGTCCTCCACGGTCATGCCGCCGGCGGCCACGGGGATCACCGGGTGCAGGGTCGCGTCGATCTGCTCGCGGATCACGTCCTCCGGCAGGCCGACGACGACGGGCCCGGGGCGGCCGGAGGTGGCGGCGAACATGGCCTCGGCCACGATCTCGGAGGCGCGGTCGGCGTGGTCGAGGACCATGACGCGCTTGGCGCCGGTGCCGAACCAGGCGTGCGGGTCGAACTCCTGGAACGCCTCCTTCTCTCGGTGCTCGAAGGGGATCAGGCCGACGAAGAGGACGAGGGCGGTGGAGTCCTGCCATGCGGTGTGCAGGCCCACGTGGGCGTTGGCGGCGCCGGGGCCGCGGGTCACCATGGCGATGCCGGGGACCTCGTTCATCTTGCCGTCGGCCTCGGCCATGTAGGTGGCGCCGCCCTCGTGGCGGCAGACCACGTTCTCGATCTGGGAGTCGTGCAGGCCGTCGAGGACGTCCAGGTAGGACTCGCCGGGGACGGAGTAGATGCGTCGGACGCCGTGGGACTCGAGCGTCTTGACGATCACGTGTCCGGCGGAGAGGCGGCCGCCCGCCTCGGTGGTCTGCGACATGGTGGCTCCTGTGCTGGTGTCGGGGGCCCCACCGGCCCCGGGTGTGCCCGCGCGAGACGCCGTGGGCATGCTGTGCGCCAGGCTACTGGACCTGTCAGCGCTCGTCGCGGAGCCGGTCCCGCTGTGAAGCCAGGTGACCTGGGGGGCTCGCCGGCCGACGGGATGCGTGACGCGGCGGGCGTCGCAGTGCGCGGTGACGGGGGCGGTGAGGCGGGCGGCCTGAGGCCGGTGACGCCGGGCCGGGCCCCGCCGTACGCTGGCGCCATGCTCTCGCCCCGCACGCTCGCCCGCCTGTCCTCCGTCGCCGCGTTCCTGAACACCGCGCCGGGTCCGCGCGGCGGCCAGGAGGAGCCGGAGCGGTTCACCGCCGCCACGCAGCTGCCCGCGCTGGTGCCGGAGCTGCAGGAGGGGGAGGTCCGCCTGCGCCTGGCCGCCGCCGCGGCCGTCCGGGCCCGCGAGCTGCGCGAGCGCCTCACCCGGGTGTGGGCGCTGGCCGCCACGGACGAGTCCGCCGCCGTGGACGCCGTCAACGAGCTGCTGGCCGAGGCCGGCCCGCTGCGGCTGACGGCCGGGGGCGACGTCGTCGGGCTGGCCCCGGCACAGGTCCCCGCCGACGCGGTGGAGCGGCTGGCCGCGATGGCCGCCCTCGCGCTGGCGGAGACCGCGATGGACGGCGAGCTGACCCGCCTGCGCGTGTGCGAGGGCGAGGACTGCGAGAACGCGCTCGTGGACGCCAGCCGGAACCGGTCCAAGCGCTTCTGCGACGAGGCCAACTGCGCCAACCGCACCCACGTGCGCTCCTACCGGGCACGCTTGGTCGAGGCGGCGGAGGCCGCACCCGCGACGGATCCGGCCGGGCCGGAGGAGGCGGAGGCGCCGGAGGCCGTCATGGATGAGGCGGCCCCCGCCGACGAGCCCCGCCAGGAGACCGAGAAGGAGAAGAAGGAGCGCAGGAAGGCGGAGAAGAAGGCCCGCAAGAAGGCGGAGAAGAAGGCCGGCAAGAAGGCGGAGAAGAAGGCCGGCAAGAAGAAGTCGGACAAGAAGAAGGACTGACCCGGCCCCGCCCGCCAGGTGACCCGGCGCTGAACATCGGGGAACGGGGCTGCCTCGAGGTTCCGTCGGCCGACCGGACACCCCTAGTCTGCGAGGCATGAGCGAGCACACCCCCGCCGCCCCCGCGTCCCTCGGACCCGCCCACCGCAAGGTCGGCGTCGTGGGGGCCGGCGGCGTCGGCACCGCGATCTGCTACGCGGCGCTGATCCGCGGCGTCGCCCGTGAGGTCGCCCTCTACGACATCGACGAGCCCAAGGTCCGCGCCGAGGTCCTCGACCTGGCCCACGGCACCCCGTTCACCTCTGCGTCCGCGATGACCGGCGGCGCGGACCCGGACGTCCTGGCCGACTGCGAGGTCGTGGTGATCACGGCCGGCGCCAAGCAGAAGCCGGGGCAGACCCGCCTCGACCTCGGCGCGCACAACGTGGAGATCCTGCGCGGCCTGCTGCCCCAGGTGCAGGAGCACGCGCCGGACGCGCTGATCGTGCTCGTCACCAATCCCGTGGACGTCCTCACGCTGGTGGCCCAGCGCCTCACCGGTCTGCCTGCCGGCCGGGTGATCGGCTCGGGCACCCTCCTGGACACGTCCCGCCTGCGGTGGCTGCTGGCGTCGCGGGCGCAGGTCCACGCGTCATCGGTGCACGCGGCCATCCTCGGCGAGCACGGGGACACGGAGTTCCCCGCGTGGAGCTCGGCGCGCATCGGCCCGACGCCCATCCTGGAGTGGCCGACGCCGACCGACCCGCTGTTCACCCGCGCCGACCTGGACGCGGTGGCGGACACCGTGGTGCACGCCGCGTACGAGGTGATCCAGGGCAAGGGCGCCACCACGTATGCGGTCGGCGTGGCCACGACCCGCTTGCTCGAGGCGATCCTGCGCGACCAGCACGCCATCCTGCCGGTCTCCACCGTGCTCGACGGCGTCCACGGGCTCTCCGACGTCGCCCTGTCCATGCCGTCCGTGGTGGGGCGCGACGGCGTCACACGCGTGATCCAGCCCGAGCTGGACGATGCGGAGATGCGGGCGCTGCACGCCTCGGCGGACGCGCTGCGGCGGGAGGCACGCAGCCTCGGGTTCTGAGGCGCCGGCCTCAGGCGCGCGGGGCGTCGCCTCCGGTGCCGCCCTGCTCGCGACGCTCGGCGGCGGCCTGGGCGCGGCGGTCGGCGGCGGCCTTGCGGAACATCTCCTCGGAGGACCGGTTCACGCCGGAGCCCTGGGAGAGGTGGTCCGGGTTCTCGCGCGCGGCGAGCTGCAGCATGGCCACCACCACGAGCGAGGTCATGAAGAAGACGCCGAAGGCGATCAGCGCGATGTCGATGCGCAGCGGGTTCTGGGTGCCGCCGGAGGCGGTGATGCCGGCGATCACGCCGCCGATCACGCCCAGGACGGCGGAGAACACGAGCGGGCCCTTGACCGTGGTGCGCAGGCCACCGCGTGCCGGGCGGCCGGTTCCGGCGCGATCGGCGGACGGGCGGGGGGACGGTGCGCTCACGGCGTGGCTCCTGACGGCTGGGGGCGGCTCGGGTGGCGTGGTCCGCGGCGGCGCCCGGGGCTGAGGCCCTCGGGGCGCGGCGGACCGGAGCCAGTCTACGCGTCCGGCCGGCGGGTGGCCCCTCGGGGCCCCGGGGTCCTCCCCCGGCGAACGTCCGCCAAGCGGGTCAGGACGGCGACGTCGACCCGGTTCAGAGGCCCCTGGCCGTGCCACGGTCGCGGCGCACCTCGTGGTGGAAGCCGAGGCCGGAGACGAGCAGCAGCACGCCGATGATGATGGCGCCGCCGCCGGCGATGCCGAGCAGGGCGTGCGGGCCGAAGCCCTGCAGCGCGCCGAAGGCCACGCCGAGGCCGGAGAGCAGTCCCACGAGGCCGGTCCACAGCTGGTCCCGGGCGGGGATGAACTCGCGGCGGTGCCGCGCCCAGGCCACGAGCTCGGCGGCGCCGCCGAGCACCAGGGCCGCGGCGGCGGCGAGGCCCACGCTGGCCGGGGTGTCGAGGAACAGCAGCACGATCACGCCGAGCATCCAGGCCGCGGCCGCCATGGACAGCGGGGAGCGCATGGCCACGGGGACCGGCTCGCGGCGCAGGTACTCCCACATGGCGGAGCCGGAGAACGCGAGGTAGAGCGCGAGCGACACCTTCATCCACGTCAGCCCGGGCGCGGCGACGAACACGGTGGTCAGGCCGAACGCCAGCGCCACTACGGCGCGGATCAGGATCGGCTTGAACACCACGGACGAGATCTCGAGGGGGGTCTGCACGGTAGCCACCGGCACAGTCTAGGAGAGGCGGCGGACGACGGCGGCCGGCTCAGTGGGCGCCGACGCGCATCCAGTCGTCGCGCCGGGCCCGCCAGCCGAGGGTGAGCGCCCGCATCCCCATGTAGACCCCCGCGAAGCCGAGCCAGAGCAGGCCCAGCCGCACACCGGCGTCGGGCACGGCGGCGTTCGGTCCGGGCCAGGCCGCGGTCGAGCCGAGCCCGCCGGCCGCGATCTGCGCGAGCACCCAGAGCGCCGGCGCGTAGACCACGAGGTTCAGGAGGCCGGCGAGGGCGAGGTAGCGGGCGTCGCCGGCGCCGATCAGCACGCCGTCCAGCACGAACACGTACCCGGCGATCGGCTGGCCCGCGGCGAGCACCCACAGCCCCACGGTGGCGGCGGCCTGCACCTGCGGGTCCGTGGTGAACAGGGCGGGCAGCCACGGGGCCGCGAGCGCCAGGAGCCCGCCGGTGACGACGCCGAAGCCCAGCCCCCAGCGCACCATCACGTTCGTGAGCCGGCGGGCGGTGGCGGGCCGGGACGCGCCGAGCTCGGCGCCGATCAGGGCCTGCGCGGCGATCGCGAGGGCGTCCAGGGCGAAGGCGAGCGTGGAGAACAGGGTGAACACGAGCTGGTGCGCGGCCAGGGTCATGTCCCCGGCCCCGGCCGCCGCCATCACGGTGATCAGGATGGCCGCCCGCAGGCTGGCCGTGCGCAGCAGCAACCACGAGCCCACCTGGGCGGTGGCGCGCATGCCGCTCGCCCGGGGCGCGAGCGAGGTCCCGGCGCGGCGGAAGCGCGGGGCCAGCACGAACAGGTACGTCACGAGCATCGCCCACTGCACCACGGACGTGCCGATCGCGGAGCCGGCCACGCCCAGGCCCGCCCCGTAGACGAGCGCGAAGTTCAGCCCGATGTTCACGGCGAACCCGGCGCCGGCCACCACGAGCGGGGTCACGGTGTCCTGCAGCCCGCGCAGCACGCCGGTGGCCGCGAGCACCGCCAGCAGGGCGGGGATGCCCGGCATGGACCAGCGTAGGTACGCCACCGCGTGCTCCTGCACCTCGCCCGTGGCACCGAGCGCCCCGGTCAGCCAGGGCGCGGCGATCCAGCCGAGCACCGCGAGCGCCGCGCCGAGCAGCAGGCCCAGCCAGACGCCGTCGCGGCCGCGGTCCATGGCCGCCGCGTGGTCCCCCGCGCCGATCAGCCGCGCGACCGCCGGCGTGGTGGCGTAGGCCAGGAAGATCATCAGGCCGGTGGCCGTGTGCAGGACGGTGGTGCCGATCCCCACGCCGGCCAGCTCCGGCGTGCCCAGGCGTCCCACGATCGCGGTGTCCGCGAGCAGGAAAAGCGGCTCGGCGATGAGCGCGCCGAACGCGGGGACGGCGAGCGCGAGGATGCGCCGCGTGAGGGCGCGCCCGTCCTGCGGGGCGGGCGCGGCCGTCGATCCCTGGGGCTCCGCCACGTCAGCCGAGCAGGGCCAGCAGCGGGGCCAGCGCCGTGGTCGGGGCCGTGGGCTCGGGCAGTGTGTCCGGCAGCAGGGGGGCCACGAGGTAGAGCATGGCGATGGCGATGCCGTTGTTCACCATGTGCAGCAGCACCGCGTACCCGAACGAGCGGCCCATCAGGATGTACGTCACCGTGATCGCGATCGCGAGGGTGAGGTAGGGGACGGTCTCCACGAGGTCGAACTGCCCGCCCGTGCCGAGGAAGTGCAGCAGCGTGAACGCCAGCACCGAGACCACGGCGCACACCCACACGTTGACCCAGCGGGAGAGCTTGCCCACCAGCAGGTGCCGGAAGAGGTACTCCTCCACGAGCGGGGCGCCCACCACGGTCATGAGGATCATGAGCACGGGCGGGGCCTGCGTGCTCATCTCCTCGAGCGCGGCCTGGTTGGCGCTGGTCTGCGCCTCGCCGATCAGGCTCAGCACCAGCACGTTCACGAGGATGCAGGTGAACCAGACGGCGGGCAGCAGCAGGATCTTCCACCACGTGCCCGTGCGGAACACCCGCAGCGACGTCACGAGCGGCCGCCAGGCCACGATCAGCACGAGCGCCGTGAGGATCGCGTAGCTGACGATGTTCACCGTGAACCCGTCGCGGACCAGGTCGAACGCCGCGAGGTCCCCCGGCACCAGGCCCAGCAGCATGGCCAGCGGCAGGCCGAGGCCGAAGAGCATCAGCCCCGCGTAGGCCAGCACCACCACGGCGTCCCCCCAGTGGAAGCGCCCGGGCTCCCAGTCCGGCGCGGTGCGGGGGCCCGGGGTCCGCCCGGGCCAGCCCGCGGGCACGCCCTGTCCTGAGGGGCCGGCGGGCGCAGCGGCGGCAGTCACGGGAGCGCCCCGGCGGTCCGAGGGCCATCCCGACGGCGGCCAGCCGCCGGGCACCGGGCCGGGGGCCGGCGCCGGAGACGAGGGGGCGCCGTCGTGCGGGCCGGAGGGAGGAACGCTCATGGCGGTCACGCTACCAACGGGGGCGGACGCGCCAGGCCGCGGGCGCCGTCGTCGGGAGCGGCTCCGTGGCCCACCCCACGCCCGCGCGCCCGCGACACGCGCGCGGTGGCGGTGGGCCGATCGCCTCGTCTACGGTGCTCCCCATGGCCTTGTTCTCCCAGCCGGTCTTCATCAACCTGCCCACCACGGACACCGAGCGCATCCGCGAGTTCTGGACGTCCCTCGGCGCACAGGCGATAGAAGACTTCTCGGACGAGAACTCGGTGTGCATCGAGCTCACCGAGTCCACCTTCGCGATGTACCTCTCCCCCGGCTACTACACCGACTTCATCGGCGACCGCGAGATCGCCGACTGCATGACCACCAACTCCGCGCTCATGGCGCTGACCGTGGGCGACGCCGCGGCCGTGGACGCCCTGGCCGACCGCGCGATCGAGGCCGGCGCCGCCGAGGTGCCGCTGCCCGTGGACCTGCGCGAGGAGATGGTGGACTCCGGCATGCACTCCCGCGAGATCGTGGACCCGGACGGCCACCAGTGGGAGTTCGTCACCGCCTGACCGCGGCCCCCGGCACTTTCGTGCGGGAAACGGGAGCCTCCCCGGGCACTTTCGTGCGAGAAACGGGAGCCTCCAGGCGCCCCCGCTCACACCCGTGCCCGCACTCCCTGCATACTGGCCGCATGGAACGGGACTCCACACACGCACGCGGCATCGCGCACCCGATGCACCCGGCCGTCCTCGGGGCGGTCGTCGGCATGGTCGGCGGCAGCCTGTTCATGCTGCTCAGCCGCCCCGAGCTGCCCTCCCCCTGGCCGACCGTCACGCTCGTCGCCTGGATCGCGCTGCTCGCCGCGGCGGCCTGGGCGGTCGTCCTCGCCCCGCGTCGCCTGCGCGACGTCGGGGCCCCCTCCCGCCACGCCGGCCCCATCTACGGGCTCAGCGTGCTCGGCATGGTCGCGCTGATCATCGCCTCGCCCCACCTGGTGCGGGCGCTGGGGATCGAGGCGGCCCAGCCGGCCGTCGTCGTGGTGGCGGTGGGGCTGCACTTCATCCCGTTCGCGTCCGCGTTCGGGGCGCGCGTGTTCGCGTGGCTGGGCGGGGCGCTCACGGCGATCGGACTGGCGGGGGTGATCGCGGCGGCCGTGGTCGGGGCCCCGGCGGGCGCGGTGGCGGCGGTGCTCGCGGGCGCGGCCATGCTGGCCTTCCTCGCCGTCGACGCGCGGCGCGGCGCCTGAGGCGCCCGCCGCTCAGGCCCCCGTGCGCCCGGTGAGCCGGGCGTGCATGGCGGCGCTGGCCTCGTTCAGCCCCGTCACCTCGGCGGCGATCCCGTGCTGCGCGTACTTGGTCACCACGGCGTCCAGCGCGGCCACCGTAGAGGCGTCCCACACGTGGGCGGCGCTCAGGTCGATCACGACGCGCGGCGGGTCCAGCGCGTACTCGAACTGCGAGTAGAGGTCGTTGGAGGAGGCGAAGAACAGCTCCCCGTGCACGCGGTAGACGGCCCTCGCGCCGTCGTCGTCCGTCACCACGCGCTCCACGCGCGCGAGCCGCGAGACGCGCTGCGCGAACAGGACCATGGCGGTGAGCACGCCGACGCCCACGCCGATCGCCAGGTTGTGGGTGACCACGGTGGCGGCCACGGTCAGGACCATCACGGCCGTCTCGGAGCGGGGCATGGCGCGCAGGGTGGCGGGGCGCACGGAGTGCCAGTCGAAGGCGGCGCCGGCCACGAACACCATCACGCCCACGAGCGCGGCCATGGGGATCTGCCCCACGAGGTCCCCGAGCGCCACCACGAGCACCAGCAGGAACACGCCGGCCAGGAACGTGGAGATGCGGGTGCGGGCGCCGTTGGCCTTCACGTTCATCATGGTCTGGCCCACCACGGCGCAGCCGCCCATGCCGCCGAACAGGCCCGAGACGATGTTCGCCACGCCCTGCCCCCAGGACTCGCGGGTCTTGTCCGAGCGGGTGTCCGTGACGTCGTCCACGAGCTTGGCCGTGAGCAGGGACTCGAGCAGCCCCACCACGGCCATGCCCACGCTGAACGGCAGGATCAGCCGCAGCGTCTCCCAGGTCAGCGGCACGTCCGGCAGGAACAGGCCGGGCAGGGCGTCCGGCAGCTCGCCCCGGTCCCCCACGCGCGGCACGGACCAGCCGGCGGCCATCACGAGGGCCGTCACGACGACGATCGCCACGAGCGTGGACGGCACCGCCGTGGTCAGGCGCGGCAGCAGCAGCACGATGCCCAGCGCGAGCACGGTCAGCGGGTACACGAGCCACGGGACGCCGATCAGCTCCGGGAGCTGGGAGGTGAACACGAGGATGGCCAGCGCGTTCACGAATCCCACCATCACCGAGCGCGGGATGAAGCGCATCAGCCGGGCCACGCCGAGCAGCCCGAGCGCCACCTGGATCAGCCCGCCGAGGATGATCGCCGCGATGAGGTGGTCCAGCCCGTGCTCGTGGGACAGCGGGGCGACCACCAGGGCGACGGCGCCCGTGGCCGCGGAGATCATGGCGGGCCGGCCGCCGACGATCGCCGTGGTCACCGCCATCGTGAAGGACGCGAACAGCCCGACGCGCGGGTCCACGCCCGCGATGATCGAGAACGCGATCGCCTCCGGGATCAGCGCGAGCGCCACCACGACGGCGGCCAGCACCTCCGTGCCCAGCCACCGCGGGGTGCGCAGGGTGCGCAGCACCGACTGCCGCTCACGGGGCGTGGCGGGGGGCGTCGTGACGGTGGGGGCGGCGGCGGGCATGCCTCGAGGGTAGCGGCGGCCCCGGACGGGCTGACGCCGACGCTGACGCCGACGGGCGTCACGCGGTGCGCATCACCCGCACGGGGTCGCGGAACGCGGCGAAGGCCGCCGGGGGCAGGCTCGCCACCACGGCGGTGAGCGCGGCCAGCACGGCCACCCCCTCCACGAAGTCCAGCCCCAGCGCGCCGCCCTGGCCGGCGACGACGGCGTACCCGGCCCCGGCGCCCGCCGCGGCGCCCAGCACCGCGGGCACGGCGGTGCGGACCGCCACGAGCAGGACGAGGTCGGCGCGGCCGATGCCGAGCGTGCGGCGGCGGCCGAGGTCGCGGCGGCGGATCAGCACGTCCGCGAGCACCACGATCGCCACGAAGAACGCCCCGGCGCCGAGGATCAGCAGCAGCAGGGATCGGCCGAGCCCGGCCAGTTCGCCGGTGATCGCCTGGCTCCCGGCGGCCAGCGCCCGGGCGGTCTGCACCTGGGAGGAGCGCGGGTCGGGGTCGATCACGGCCAGGGCGGAGTCCTGCATGGCGCGGGTCCCGGCGGAGTCCGGGGCCAGGACGCGGACCTGCTGCAGGACGAAGGTGGCCGGGGCCGCGGGCACGGCGAGCGCGTACCCGTCGAGGTCCTCGAACGGCGTGCGCGCCTCGAACGCGCCCACCACGGCCCACTGGCGTCCGTCGGCGGCGTCGAGCGCCCCGGAGGGCTGGGCCAATCCCAGCTCGGCGAGCTTCGCCTCCGGCACCACCACCTCTCCGGGGCCCGGCAGGCGGCCGCGCGTGAGCTCGATGCCGCGGTCCAGGGTGCCGGCCACGTGGGTCACCGCCACGGGCGTCCCGCCCGCACCGATCGCCGTGTTCACCGCGTCCACGGGGATGTCCCGGGCCAGGGCGGCCTCGGCGGCGTCGAGGCCCGCCAGCGTGGCCACGGTGGCGCCGGTGAGGAAGCCGGTGCCGCCCGTGTCGGTGACGGTGAGCACGCGCGCGGCGGGCCCGGAGAGCTCTGCGGCGACGGCGGCCTCCGTGGCGGCCTGGCGGCCCACGGTGGCGACGGCCGCGAAGCACATGGCGGCCACCACCAGCAGCACGAGCGTGGAGGGCACGGGTGAGGTGCGGGCGGCGGTGAGCGCCTCGCGCAGCAGTGTCCGCAGGGTCACGGGCGGGCCTCCGGGCTCACAGTCGCACCACTTCGTCCGCGCGGGCGACGACGGCCGGGTCGTGCGTGGCCACCACCACGGTGCGCCCCTCCCCTGCGGCCTCGGCCAGGGCGTCGAGCACGAGGGAGGCGTTGTCCGGGTCCAGGTTGCCCGTGGGCTCGTCGGCCAGCACGACCGCGGGGGTGTTCACGAGGGCGCGGCACACCGCCACGCGCTGCGCCTGCCCGCCGGAGATCTGCCCGGGCCGGTGCTCGGCCCGGTGCCCCAGGCCGAAGCGCTCCAACAGGGTCCGGGCCCGGCCTTCGAGCCCGCGGCGGGGCAGGCCGGCGTAGAGGCCGGGCTCCACCACGGAGTCCAGGATGGGCCGGGACGGGTCCAGCTCGGAGTCCTGGAACACGAACCCCACGGACGTGGCCCGCAGCCGCGCCCGGTCCCGGTCCGGGAGGGCGGAGGCGTCGACGTCGCCCAGGCGCACCACGCCCGCCGACGGCGTGAGCATGAGCCCCAGCACGTACAGCAGGGTGGACTTGCCACGCCCCGACGGTCCGGTCAGAGCCGTGACCGCGCCGGGGGCGAAGCGGTGGGTGAGGCCGTCGAACAGCTCCTCCGCGCCGCGGGTGTACGCGAAGCGGAGGTCCGCCACGGACAGCTCCGGCGGTGTCGCGGCGAACGCGGGCGCCGTCGTCGTGCCGGTGGGGGCGGGCGCCGTGCTCACGGCGCGCCGTTCAGCACGCGCACGGTCTCCCCCGCGTCCACGCCGTCCACCACGGCCAGGCCGTCGGCGGAGCCGCGGACGGTGACGGGACGCGCCTCCTCGGCCCCGTCGCGGACCACGGTGACCACGACGGCGCCGCCGGGCTGGGTGCGCAGCGCGGACACGGGGACTACGGGCCCGGTGACGGGGGGCACCACGTTGACCTTC
Source organism: Micrococcus sp. HG099 (assembly GCF_024723355.1). Classification (NCBI taxonomy): domain Bacteria; kingdom Bacillati; phylum Actinomycetota; class Actinomycetes; order Micrococcales; family Micrococcaceae; genus Micrococcus; species Micrococcus sp. HG099. The sequence goes on from NZ_JANQCJ010000033.1 coordinate 14,332, forward strand.
GAGAGCAGGGAGGTGGAGGCCTCGGCGGGCAGGGAGCCGCACGCGTCGGCGCAGACCACGCCGCCGTCCGGGGCGGTGAGGGGGATGCGGATCAACCCCTGGTCGTCCGCGGTGGACTCGCCGGCCACGGCTTCCCACTCGTGCTCGCCGTGGGGCACGGTCACCGCGGTGCCGGGAGGGATCAGGGCCGCCTGGTCCTGGTTGACCTCGAGGACGAATACGGGCTCGTCTCCGGGGCGGGCGACGATGGCCTCACCGCCGGCGAGCGAGCTGCCGGCGGCCGTGGCCTTCGCATCCACGCTGAGCGCGGCCGGGAGGGCGTCCACCACCACGAGCTGGCCGAGCTCCACGGTGTCCGCGGACGGGTATCCCCGCTCGGTGAGCCAGTCGATCCAGGCGTCGGCGGTGGCGTCGTCCCACGTGCCGGTGGCCGTGAGTTCGGCGCCGGTGGCGGCGAGCATGCGCTGGAACGCGGTGACGTCGCTGCCGGCGACGTCCGGCCCGAGGGCCCGCCACTGGGGCAGCTCGCCCTGGGCGGCGATGACCGGCTGCTGGGCGACGGCGTACAGCACGTCCCCGGCGGCCGCCTCGCCGGACTGCCCGGCTCGGGTGACGACGCCGGCCAACGCGTTCACGGCGGCGGGCGCCTGGTCGCGGGTCACGGAGACGCCGAGGGTGATGACACGGCCGAGCTCCTGTTCGGCGACGGTGACGAGCGCGTCCTCGGACGGGCGCTGCTCGGTGTGGGCCGGAGGGGTGAGGGTGACCCTGCCGGCCCAGAACGCGAGCGCGGCGACGACGAGGAGGGCGAGCACGGACGTGACCCACCGGACGGGACGGCTCATCCGTCGAATCCGTAGAGGACGGCGTCGGAGGGCAGCTCGGGACAGGCGGCGACGACCTCGGCGTATCGGGAGTCATTCAGGCCGATGAGGGAGTCCGTCACGGGCCACCACAAGTGACGGTCCTGCGTGTGGAAGGCGGTCACGAAGGATTCCTTGGACGGCCGCGTGGAGGTGTCCACGGTGATGCCGTGGTCCTCGAGACACGGGATGGCGTACTGATCCCAGTAGTCGTAGACCAGCCTCAGTTGGGCCTCGGACCAGTCCTGCGAAATGCTGGGGTCGACGGGGAAGGTGAACGAACAGGTCCAGAAGGCCAGATTCACGGCCTCCTGCTGCGACTCGGGAGGGGTGTCCCAGGAGAGTCCGCCCCGCACTTCGGAGTACGCGGCAGGGATCCCGCGCTCCGTCATGCACTGTGACACCCACCTCTCGTGCTCCTCCACCGAGGTGGCCCATCCTCGACGTGTGACGGGTGGGGGGTCGTCAAGACCGAGACCGTTCGCATGGCGTGCCTTGAGGTCCTGGTACCACCGCTCCCGTTCGGCCTCGTCGGTCGCCCGCTGGTCGATCTTCTCGGTCGCAGTCCATGTGGCGGGGTCCCACGTCCGTGGGGACGAAGCCGCCCCCGTCGACGGACGGTCGGCGCTGGAGGACACCTGGGCCCCGCACCCGGTGAGGGCCAGGGCGGCGGCCGCGGTGAACGCGGCCGCCGCAGTGATGCGTGACGTCACGAGGAATCCACTACTCAGTACGGGTAGTAGCAGTAGCCGTAAGTGCCCGACATGAGGAGCGAAGCAGAGGTTCCCTTCCAGCTTTGCGACAGGCGAAGACCGGAGTCGAAACCGTAGTTGTACCGCTGGGACTTCACCTCGGTCCTCCCTCCGACGTCGAACAGCATCGTGTCCGTGAGTCGTTGCTGTTCGACACGCAGTCCTACATACCCGCCTCCGGCGCTGCAGTCCTGCCTACCGGATTCGGTCAGCGCCTGGGCCGGGACCGCCGCGGAGATTGCCAACAAGCCTGCGACGGCGACGCCAGCACCAGCTCGACTAGCCCACTGCTTCATTCCCATGGTGATCCTCCTCAGGACAAGAGCTCGCTATGAGCTGCGTCACAAGCTATAACCCACCTTGCTCGGATACAAGGGAATTTTCAGGGATTGGCACTCCGGCCGCACGTTGGCCGGGCCTCACCCCACGCTGGAGTGCCACTCTGAGTGGCCCTCGCCGTCATGGCACGACTGAGCAGGGCCACCCCGGCAGGCGCGGAGCGATGATCGGCCCGGTCACGTCCCCGTGCGCCCCGCATGTCCGGGCTCCATGGGCGGAACCGGCAGCCTCGCCACTCCAGCGCCCACCCTCACGCCGCGCGCATCACGTCTCCGGGGTGCCGCCGCCGCCGTCGTCGTCGTCCGCCTGCTCCCCGCCCCGGAACTGGCTCATGTAGAGCCGGTGGTAGGCGCCCTTCGCCGCCAGCAGCCGCTCGTGCGAGCCCTGCTCCACGATGTCGCCGTGCTCCATCACGAGGATCACGTCCGCGTCCCGGATGGTGGAGAGCCGGTGCGCGATCACGAAGCTCGTCCGGTCCGAGCGCAACGCGGCCATCGCCTCCTGCACCAGCACCTCCGTGCGCGTGTCCACGGAGGAGGTGGCCTCGTCCAGGATCAGCAGCGACGGCTGGGCGAGGAACGCGCGGGCGATGGTGATGAGCTGCCGCTCGCCCGCGGAGATGTTCTCCGCGTCCTGCTCGATCACGGTGTCGTAGCCGTCCGGGAGGGTGTGCACGAAGCGGTCCACGTAGGTGGCCTTCGCCGCCTCGAGGACCTCCTCGTCCGTGGCGTCCAGCCGGCCGTAGCGGATGTTCTCCCGGATGGTGCCGCCGAACAGCACCGCGTCCTGCAGCACCATGCCGGTGGCCGCGCGCAGCTCCGCCCGCGGCACCGTGCTGATGTCCACCCCGTCCAGCAGGATCCGGCCGCCGTCCACCTCGTAGAACCGCATGACGAGGTTCACCAGGGTGGTCTTGCCGGCGCCCGTGGGGCCCACAATCGCGATGGTCTGCCCCGGCTCGGCCACCAGGTCGAGGCCCGTGATGAGCGGCTTCTCCGGGGTGTAGGAGAAGCGCACGTGCTCGAACTCCACGCGCCCCCGCACCGGCTGCGGGAGGCGGGCGACGTCGTCGTCCGCGGAGGCTCCCGTTTCCCGCACGGAAGCGTCCGCGGGCTCGGCGACGTCGTCGTCCGACGCGCGGCGCGCCACCTCGTCGTCGGCGGCCTGCTCGTCCTCGTCCAACAGCTCGAAGATGCGCTCCGCCGAAGCCACGCCCGAGATCAGCATGTTGGACATGCCCGCCACCTGGCCCAGCGGCTGGTTGAACTCGCGCGAGTACTGGATGAACGCCGTCACCGCGCCGAGGGTCATCTGGCCGTTGGCCACGCGCAGTCCGCCCACCACGGCGATCCCCACGTACCCCAGCCAGTTCACCCACTGCATGATCGGCATGATGATCCCGGAGTAGAACTGCGCCTTGAACGAGGCCTCGTACATGGCCTCGTTGCGCTCGTCGAAGCGCTCGGCCATGTCCGCCTGCCGGCCGAACACCGTCACCAGCTCGTGCCCCGTGAAGGACTCCTCGATGTGTCCGTTGAGCCGGCCGGTCTCCCGCCACTGCGCCGTGAACAGCGCCTGCGACCTCTTGCCGATCACGCCCACCACCACGCCGGCCACCGGCAGCGCGATCAGCGCGATCAGCGCCAGCTGCCACGAGAGCCAGAACATCATGCCGATGATGCCGATGATCGTCAGCACCGAGTACACGAGCGTGGCGAACGCCTGCTGCATGGCCTGCTGCACGTTGTCCACGTCGTTCGTGGTGCGCGAGAGCAGGTCGCCGCGCTGGCGCGTGTCGAAGTAGCTCAGCGGCAGCCGGTTCAGCTTCGCCTCGATGTCCTCGCGCAGCCGGAACACGATCCGCATCACGAGGTCGTTCAGCACGCGGCCCTGCAGCCACATGAACAGCTGCGCCACCACGTACATCCCCAGCACGATCAGGATCAGCCGCGCCAGCTCCGCGAAGTCGATCCCCTGCCCGGGCACGAACGCCATGCCGGAGAGCATGTCCGCGGCCTGGCCCTGGCCCTGGCCGCGCAGCCCCTCGATGACCTGCTCGCGGCTCAGCCCGGCCGGCATGTCCCGCGAGATCAGGCCCCCGAAGATCACGTCCATGGCCTGGCCCAGCACGTGCGGCGCCCACACGTTGAGCACCACGGCCACCAGCACCATGAGCGAGACCAGGATCAGGCCCGTCCGCTCCGGCGCGAACAGGCCCAGCAGGCGCATCGCGGACGGCCAGAACGCCTTCGCCTTGCGGGGTGGCCCCTCGCCCCACTCGTCCGTGACGCCGGCCTCCTGGAACGCCGCGATCTCGGCGTCCGTCAGCTCCCCGACCTCGCCCTGCGGGGCGGCGGTGGAGCCGTGCTTCTCGGTCCCGCTCATGCCAGCTCCTCCGCGCGGACCTGGGAGTCCACGATCGCCTTGTACGTCTCGTTGCCGGCCAGCAGCTCGGCGTGCGTGCCGCGGCCGACAACGCGGCCCTCGTCCAGCACGATGATCTGGTCCGCCTCGGTGATGGTGGCCACCCGCTGGGCGACGACGATGCGCGTGGTGCCCGCCGCCGTCGCGTCCAGGGCGCCGCGCAGGCGGGCGTCCGTGGCGACGTCGAGCGCGGAGAACGAGTCGTCGAACAGCAGGATCCGCGGCCGCGCCACGAGGGCGCGCGCGATGGACAGGCGCTGGCGCTGGCCGCCGGAGACGTCCGTGCCGCCCTGCGAGAGGCGCGAGTCCAGCCCGGTGGCCGCCGTCTCCCCCTCGCCCGTGGTCCGCTCCCGCACGAAGCCCGCGGCCTGCGCGGTCTCCAGCGCGGCCCAGATCTCCTCCTCGGTGGCCTCGGGCGCGCCGAAGCGCATGTTCTCCGCCACCGTCCCCGAGAACAGGTACGGCTTCTGCGGGACCAGGGCGACGGCGCGCGTCAGCTCCGCCCGCGCCAGCTCGGTCACGGGCACCCCGTCGATCAGCACCTGCCCGGAGGTGGCGTCGTAGAGCCGCGGGATGAGGTTGACCAGCGTGGACTTGCCGGAGCCGGTGGCGCCGATGATCGCCGTCGTGCTGCCCGGCGCCACGGTGAAGCTCACCCCGTCCAGCACCGGGGCCTCGGCCCCGGGGTACGCGAAGGTCACGTCTCGCAGCTCGACGGCGCCGCGCGGGTCCACCGGCGTCACCGGGTTCACCGGCTCGGCCAGGGTGGGGACGGTGTCCAGGACCTCGCCGATGCGCCCGGCCGAGACCACGGCGCGCGGAAGCATCATCATCATGAAGGTGCCCATCATCACCGCCATGAGGATCTGCAGCAGGTACTGCATGAACGCGGTGAGCGCGCCGACCTCCACGAGGCCGTCCGCCACGCGGTGGCCGCCGAACCACAGCACCGCCGCCGTGGCCAGGTGCAGGATCATGGTGATCACGGGGCCCAGCAGCACGAACAGCCGGCCGATCAGCACCGAGGTGCGCGTCAGGGCCGCGTTGGCGTCCGAGAAGCGGGCGGACTCGTGCGGCTCGCGCACGAACGCGCGGACCACGCGGATGCCCATGACCTGCTCACGCATCACGCCGTTGACGCGGTCGATGTCGTCCTGCATGCGCTGGAACAGCGGCATCAGCTTCGCCACGATCCACGCCACGATCACCAACAGCACCGGCACCGAGACCCACACGAGCCAGGACAGTCCCGGGTCCTCCCGGACGGCCATGATGATGCCGCCGATCGCCATGATCGGCACCGCCACCATGAAGTTCAAGCCCATGAGGGTGACCATCTGGACCTGGTTCACGTCGTTCGTGCCGCGCGTGATGAGCGTGGGCGCGCCGAAGCGGCCCAGCTCCTCCGCGGAGAACCCGTCCACGCGCGTGTACACGGCGCGGCGCAGGTCCCGGCCGATGCCCATGGCCACCTTCGCGCCGAACCACACGGCCACGATCGCCGCGATCACCTGCACGAGCGCAACACCCAGCATCACCAGGCCCAGGTCCCAGATGCGGTCCGTGTCCCCGCGGGCCACGCCCTCGTCGATGATGCGGGCGTTGAGGCTGGGCAGGTACAGCATGGCCAGCGTGCTGATCAGCTGCAGCACGACGACGGCCGTCACGGCGCCCAGGTAGGGGCGGCCGTGGCGGCGCAGCAGGGTCCAGAGCATGGTGTCCTCGGGATCGTGGGGCGGGATGGCGTGGGGGGGGTGAGGTGGCGT
>NZ_JANQCJ010000034.1:0-20402 GCF_024723355.1 Micrococcus sp. HG099
ACGCGGGCCCCGCCGGGGACGCCGACGCCGGCACCCCGGACCGGACCTCTGCGCTCGCGGGCCGCGCGCTCGCCCTCGCCGAGGGCGGCGACGGCCACACCGCGGCGGACGGCGACCAGGACGAGCTCGCCGCGCGCCACTCCCTGCGGCGCGTCCAGGGCCTGTCCACCGAGCTCGAGGACATGACCGAGGTCGAGTACCGCCAGCTGCGGCTGGAGCGCGTGGTGCTGGCCGGCGTCTGGACCGAGGGCACGGCCGAGGACGCGGAGAACTCGCTGCGCGAGCTCGCCGCGCTCGCTGAGACCGCGGGCTCCGAGGTGCTCGACGGCGTCATCCAGCGCCGCGCCACCCCGGACCCGGCCACCTACCTGGGCAAGGGCAAGGCCCAGGAGCTGGCGGAGATCGTCGCGCTCTCGGGCGCGGACACCGTGGTGGTGGACTCCGAGCTCGCCCCGTCCCAGCGCCGTGCGCTCGAGGACGTGGTGCGCGTGAAGGTCATCGACCGCACCGCCCTGATCCTGGACATCTTCGCCCAGCACGCCAGCTCCCGCGAGGGCCGCGCCCAGGTGGAGCTGGCCCAGCTCGAGTACCTGCTGCCGCGCCTGCGCGGCTGGGGCGAGTCCATGTCCCGCCAGGCCGGCGGCCGCGCCGCGGGCGGCGAGGGCATCGGCTCCCGCGGCCCCGGCGAGACGAAGATCGAGCTGGACCGCCGCCGCATCCGCACGCGGATGGCGAAGCTGCGCAAGGACATCGCCGGCATGAAGCCGGCCCGCGAGGCCAAGCGCGCCAACCGGCGCCGCAACCGGGTGCCCTCGGTGGCGATTGCCGGGTACACCAACGCGGGCAAGTCCTCGCTGCTGAACCGGCTCACCCACGCCGGGGTGCTCGTGGAGAACGCCCTGTTCGCCACCCTGGACCCCACGGTGCGCAAGGCCATGACGCCGGACGGCATCGGCTACACGCTCTCGGACACGGTGGGCTTCGTGCGCAACCTGCCCACGCAGCTCGTCGAGGCGTTCCGCTCCACCCTCGAGGAGGTCGCGGACGCGGACGTCATCCTGCACGTGGTGGACGGCTCGCACCCGGACCCCGAGGGGCAGATCTCGGCCGTGCGCTCCGTGTTCGCGGAGGTGGACGCCCACCGGATCCCCGAGATCATCGTGCTGAACAAGGCGGACGCGGCCGACCCGGCCGTCGTCGCCCGCATCCGCGCGAAGGAGCCCCACACCGTGGTGGTCTCCGCCCGCACGGGCGAGGGCATCGAGGAGCTGGAGCGGGCGATCGCCGCCACCATCCCGCGGCCGGACGTCCGCCTCGAGCTGCTCATCCCGTTCACCCGGGGCGAGCTCGTCTCCCGCCTCCACTCGGAGGACGCGGAGATCCTGGCCGAGGGCTACGAGGAGGGCGGCACGCGCCTGTCCGTGCTCGTGCGCCAGGACCTGGCCCCGGAGTACGAGGACTACGTCGTGGACCCGGCGGCCTCGTGAGCGGCACGGGGTCGGAGGAGACGACGGCGGCCGGCGAGGGCGCGCAGCCGCGCACGGACCACGAGCGCGAGGCCCTCCGCCTGCTGGACGCCGCCGTCGAGGCGACCGGCGGCCAGCAGCGCGCCGGCCAGCGCGAGATGGTCCTTCAGGTGGCCCGCGCCCTCGAGTCGCGCCGCCACCTGCTGGTGCAGGCCGGCACGGGCACCGGCAAGTCCCTCGCCTACCTCATCCCCGCCCTGCAGCACGCGATGACGCAGGAGGACCCCGTCGTCGTCGCCACGGCCACGCTCGCCCTGCAGGCGCAGATCATGAAGCGGGACGCCCCCCGCCTGGTCGAGGCGCTCAAGGACGAGCTGCCGCGCGAGCCGGTCGTGGCCCTGGTGAAGGGCCGCTCCAACTACCTGTGCCGGCACAAGGTGGACGGCGGCTACCCGGGGGACGAGGGCGAGGAGGCCCTGTTCACCGTGGCGGACGATGGCGGCCTGCTCGGCTCCGCCGCCGACGGCACGGGCGGGCCGAGCTCGCTGCTGGGCAAGGAGGTCATGTACCTGCGCGCCTGGGCGGACCAGACCGAGACCGGGGACCGCGACGACCTGGACGTGCCCGTGACGGACCGGGCCTGGCGCCAGGTGTCCGTCTCAGCGATCGACTGCCTCGGCGCCTCCCGCTGCCCGATGGCCGAGGAGTGCTTCTCGGAGCGGGCCCGCGCGGACGCCGCGGACGCGGACGTGGTGGTCACCAACCACGCGATGCTCGCGATCAGCGCCTTCGAGGGGCTGGCCGTGCTGCCGGCCTACTCCGCGGTGGTGGTGGACGAGGCCCACGAGCTGCAGGACCGGGTCACCGGCGCCGTCACCGGGCAGCTGTCCGGCTCGATCGTGCACGGGGCCGCCACCTCGCTGCGCAAGCACACCACCGTGGCCGTCGAGGACCTGATGGAGGCCGGGGCGGGCCTGGACCGGGCGTTCACGGACGCGCCGTCGGGCCTGCTGGCCGCCGGGCCGGACGAGGTGCAGGAGCAGGCGCTCAACGCCGTCCTCTCCGCGGCCCGCCAGTGCCTCTCGGACCTGGGCCAGGACAAGGACAAGGAGGCCGACGCGGACGGCGGACGCCAGATGGCGCGCTCGCGGGTGCTCGAGGTGCTCGAGGTGGTGGAGCGCATGCTCGCCGCCCGCCCCGAGGCGGACTTCCCGGAGGTGCTGTGGGCCACCCGCCCCGGCCGCTTCGAGCCCGGGGTCGGGTGGCAGCCCGGGGACGAGTCGGACCCGCCGCAGCTCTTCGTGGCCCCCATCTCCGTGGCGGCCAAGCTGCGCGAGGGCCTGTTCGGCAAGGCCACCACCGTGCTCACCTCGGCCACCCTGACGGTGGGCGCGGGGGAGCGGCGCTTCGACTCGGTGGCCGGCGACGTCGGCCTCGCCGGCCCGGACGCGCCCCGCTTCGAGGCGCTCGACGTCGGCAGCCCCTTCGACTACCCGCGCCAGGGCGTGCTCTACGTGGCCCGGCACCTGCCCCGCCCCGGGCGCACGGCCTCGCCGGAGTCCTTGGACGAGCTCGAGGCCCTGCTGCGCGCCTCCGGCGGCGGGGCCCTGGGTTTGTTCTCCTCGCGCCGGGCCGCCGAGGACGCGGCCGCCGAGATGCGCCGCCGGCTCGGCCCCAAGGCCACCGTGCTGTGCCAGGGCGACGCCACGCTCTCGGCCCTCGTGCGCCAGTTCGCCGAGGAGCCGGACACGTCCCTGTTCGGGACCATGAGCCTGTGGCAGGGCGTGGATGTGCCCGGGAACTCGCTGCGGCTCGTGGTGATCGACCGCATCCCGTTCCCACGGCCGGACGACCCGCTCTCCCAGGCTCGCACCCGGGACGTGGCACGCCACGGAGGCAACGGGTTCATGCGGATCTCGGCCACGCACGCGGCCGTGCGGATGGCCCAGGGCGCCGGGCGCCTGGTGCGCTCGGTGCACGATCGCGGCGTGGTCGCGGTGCTGGACTCGCGCCTGGCCACGGAGCGGTACGGCGGCTACATCACGAGTGCCCTGCCGGACTTCTGGCGCACCACGGACCGCGCGGTGGTCCTGGGCGTCCTCGGCCGGCTGGCCGAGACGGAGTCCTGACCGCGCCCGGACGACGACGGCTCCGGTGCGCGGCCGGGGTCGGCCGCGGACCGGAGCCGCGTGCGGGGGAGGGGCGGCCCGTCAGAGGGCGCGCAGGACCGTCACCACGCGGCCCATCACGGTGGCGTGGTCGCCGAGGATGGGCTCGTAGGCGGTGTTCTGCGGCAGCAGCCACGTGTGCCCGTCGCGGCGGCGGAAGGTCTTGACCGTGGCCTCGTCGTCGAGCAGCGCGGCCACGATGTCCCCGTTCTCCGCGGTCTCCTGGCGACGCACCACCACCCAGTCGCCGTCGCAGATGGCGGCGTCCACCATGGAGTCGCCGGTCACGCGCAGCATGAACAGCTCGCCCTCGCCGGTCAGGCGCCGGGGGACCGCAATGACGTCCTCCACCTGCTGCTCGGCGAGCACGGGCCCGCCGGCCGCGATGCGGCCGACCCACGGGACGGGCACGGTGTCCGCGTCCTCCGCCCCCGTGTGCCAGGCCGGGATGGCCGGCAGTCCCGACGGCGCGGCGGCGGCGGGCGGTGCGGCCTCGCCCAGCGGCGTGCCGTCCACGTCCAGCAGCACCTCGAGGGCGCGCGGGCGCCCCGGATCGCGGCGGATGTAGCCGTGCTGCTCGAGGCGGCCGAGCTGGTGGGTGACGGAGGAGAGGGAGGCCAGACCGGCGGCGTCGCCGATCTCGCGCATGGACGGCGGGTAGCCGTGCTCGGCGATCGCGTCCCGGATGGTCTGCACGATCCGGCGCTGGCGGTCGGTGAGCGGCGCGGGCGACGCCGGCTGCTCGTCGGTGGTGGCCATGGCTGGCGTCCGTTTCTCCCGGGGGTCGATGGTGGCCGGCCTCGTGCTCCGGCGTCCGGCGGCCGGCCGTCCGCTTACCGTGTCCGCCCCCGCTGGTTGCCTGTCCTTGATGGCGGGCTCACGAGGCGGCGCCGGCGCGTCCGTGCGTCGCCTCGAGCCTAGAGGAGAGCCCCGTCGCATTCAAAGATATGTTCGATCCGGGCGTGGCGTGTCTCGAACACGTGTGCTAGAAATGGGTTCGAACGGAATCGAACAGATGTTCGATCACGCCACGGGGCGCAAGCCCTCAGAGGAGGACACCATGACGCTCATGACCGCACAGTTCGCCGGTTCGCCCGCGGCCGCGCGGCGGCGTCCGGCCGCCATCCGCCTGACCCGCCGCGGCCGGCTGCTGCTGCGCGGGATCCCCGTGATGGCCGCCGCCGCGGCGGCCACCCTGGCCGTGGCCTTCCTGCTGGGCGTGCTGCTGTCCCCGGCCGCCGTCTCCGCGGACACCGCGGCGCCGGCCACGCAGACCGTCACCGTGATGCCCGGAGACAGCCTCTGGACCATCGCCACCACAATCGCGCCCGAGGAGGACGTGTACGAGGTGATCGCGGCCATCGACGAGCTCAACGGCCTGGAGGGCCGCGCCCCGGCCCTCGGCGAGGAGCTCTTCATCCCGGCCACGCGGTGACGCACGGCGGGGCCGGCGTCGGGCCCTTCCTAGACTGGCGGGCATGACCGACCTCAGCTCCCTGCCCCTGCGCGAGAACCTCCGCGGCCTGAGCCCCTACGGCGCCCCCCAGCTGGACGTGCCGCACATGCTCAACACCAACGAGAACACGCATCCGGTGCCGCAGGAGGTCGCCACGGCCATCGCCGAGCGGGTGGCCGCCGTGGCCGGCGGGCTCAACCGGTACCCGGACCGGGAGTTCACGGCGCTGCGCCGCGCCCTGGCCCGCTACCTCGGCCACGGACTCACCGAGGACCACGTGTGGGCCGCGAACGGGTCGAACGAGATCCTCCAGCAGATCCTCCAGGCGTTCGGCGGGCCCGGGCGGACGCTGCTGAGCTTCCTGCCGTCCTACTCCATGTACCCGCTGCTGGCCGGCGGCACGGACACCGCGTTCGTCGACGGCGGGCGCGCCGCCGACCACACCCTCAGCGCCGAGCGCGCCGCCGCCATGGTCCGCGAGCACCGCCCGCACGTGGTGTTCCTCGCCTCGCCGAACAACCCCACGGGCACCGCCCTGGACCTGGCCACCATCGAGGCCGTCTACGCGGCCCAGGCCGAGAACGAGGCCGCCGGCGGACCCGGGGCCATGATCGTGGTGGACGAGGCCTACGCCGAGTTCGCCCTCGCCGGCACCCGCTCCGCGCTCACCCTGCTGCCCGGCCGCGAGCGGCTGATCGTCACCCGCACCATGTCCAAGGCGTTCGCGCTCGCCGGCGCACGCGTGGGCTACCTCGCCGCCGATCCCGCCGTCGCGGACGCGCTGCGCCTCGTGCGCCTGCCCTACCACCTCTCCGCCGTCACCCAGGCCACCGCGGAGGCGGCCCTGGACCACGTGGACGCCCTGCTGGAGACCGTGGAGGACATCAAGGGCCAGCGCGACCGGATCGTGGCGACCCTGCGCGAGCTGGGGCTGGAGCCCTCCGTCTCGGACTCGAACTTCGTGTTCTTCGGCCACCTGGAGGACGCGGCGGACGTGTGGCGCCGCCTGCTCAAGCGCGGCGTGCTCGTGCGGGACGTGGGCATCCCGCACCACCTGCGCGTCACGGCCGGCACCGAGGAGGAGACCACCGCCTTCCTCGAGGCGCTCGCGGCCGTCCTGGCCGAGACCGGGCACCGCCGCTGACCCCGGGCCGGGCGTCACCCGTGCTCGGGCGTCCGCCCGCCTCCCTAGGATGGAGGCAGAGCGCGCGGCGCCCCCGGCCCCGGCCGTCGTCGTCCACCCGCACCCCCCCCCCCCGCCCGCACCGCCGCCCGCCGGTGCGCCCCAGCCCCGAGGAGGACCCGTGGCAGCCGAGCTGATCTCCGGACGGCGTGCGCGCATGACGCGCACCACCAGCGAGTCGGACGTGCACGTCGAGATGGACCTGGACGGCACCGGCCGCGCCGAGATCTCCACCTCCGTGCCGTTCTACGACCACATGCTCACGGCCCTGGCCCGGCACTCGCAGATCGACCTCACCGTGCGCGCCACGGGGGACACCCACATCGACGTCCACCACACCGTGGAGGACGTGGCCATCACCCTCGGCGAGGTGCTCAAGACCGCCCTCGGGGACAAGTCCGGCATCCGCCGCTTCGGCGAGGCCTCCGTCCCGCTGGACGAGGCGCTCGCCCGCGCCGTCGTGGACGTCTCCGGGCGCCCCTACCTCGTCCACGAGGGCGAGCCCGAGGGTCAGCAGTACCACCTGATCGGCGGCCACTTCACCGGGTCCATGACCCGCCACGTGTTCGAGTCGATCACCTACCACGCGGCCATCTGCCTGCACATGGACGTGGTGCGCGGCCGTGACCCGCACCACATCGTCGAGGCGCAGTTCAAGGCCTTCGCCCGCGCCCTGCGCGCCGCCGTGGAGGACGACCCCCGCATGAGCGGCGTGCCCTCCACCAAGGGCGCCCTCTGATGGCCCGCCCCACCTCCGTCCCCGGCGTGCGCCCGAGCGTGGCGGTGCTGGACTACGGCTCCGGCAACGTCCACTCGGCGGTGCGCGCCCTGGAGCGTGCCGGCGCGGCCGTCGAGCTCACCCGCGACCCGGAGGCCGTGCAGTCCGCGGACGGCCTGCTGGTGCCCGGCGTCGGCGCGTTCGCCTCCGTGATGCGCGCCCTCACCGAGGTCGGCGGCACCCGCTGGATCGGGCGCCGCGTGGCCGGCGGCCGCCCGGTGCTCGGCATCTGCGTGGGCCACCAGATCCTGTTCGACGCCGGCGTGGAGCACGGCGAGCGGGCCGAGGGCATGGGGGAGTGGCCCGGCGTCGTCGAGGCCCTGCCCGCCGAGGTCCTGCCGCACATGGGGTGGAACACCGTCCGCCCGCCCGAGGGCAGCGCCCTCTTCTCCGGCATCGAGGACGAGCGGTTCTACTTCGTGCACTCCTACGGCGTGCTGCGCTGGGAGTTCGACCAGACCATCTCCGCGATGCGCCCGCCGCAGGTCACGTGGGCCCACCACGGGGCCGACTTCGTGGCCGCCGTGGAGAACGGGCCGCTCTCCGCCACCCAGTTCCACCCGGAGAAGTCGGGCGACGCCGGACTGCAGCTGCTGCGCAACTGGCTGGAGACCCTCTGATGCCCTACTGGTCCGTCCTCTACCTCGCCCTCGGCGGCCTGCTGCTCGGGGCCGCCTGGTCCATGCGCACGCAGAAGGCGCCGCTGTGGGCCATCGTGATCGTCCTGGTGCTGGCCGGCATGGCCATCGCCGCGTCCTTCCTGACCGTCGCGCGCTGAGCCCGACGGCCTCCCCGTCCCGAGAGGAACCCATGACCCCGAACCCCGCCGCCCCCGCGCTCGAGCTGCTGCCCGCCGTCGACGTCCAGGACGGCCAGGCCGTCCGCCTCGTCCAGGGCGAGGCCGGCTCGGCCACCTCGTACGGCGACCCGCTGACCGCGGCCCTCGACTGGCAGCGCGCCGGCGCCGAGTGGATCCACCTGGTGGACCTGGACGCCGCCTTCGGCCGCGGGGACAACCGCGCGGTCATGCGCCGCGTTGTGGAGGAGATCGGCGTGAAGATCGAGCTCTCCGGCGGCATCCGCGACGACGCGTCCCTGGAGAACGCCCTGGAGATGGGCGCCGCCCGCGTGAACCTCGGCACCGCCGCCCTGGAGGACCCGGCCTGGACCGCCCGCGTGATCGAGCGCTTCGGCGACAAGGTGGCCGTGGGCCTGGACGTGCGCGGCACCACCCTGGCCGCCCGCGGCTGGACCCAGGAGGGCGGCGACCTCTGGGAGGTGCTGGCACGCCTCGAGGACGCCGGCTGCTCCCGCTACGTGGTCACGGACGTGACCAAGGACGGCACCCTCAAGGGCCCGAACACCGAGCTGCTGGGACAGGTGTGCGCCCGCACGGACAAGCCCGTGGTCGCCTCCGGCGGCATCTCCTCCCTCGAGGACGTCGCCGCGCTCGCGGCCATGACCGGCCAGGGCGTCGAGGGCGCCATCATGGGCAAGGCCCTCTACGCAGGCCGCTTCAGCCTGGAACAGGCGCTCGCCGTGGCCGGCGGCGCCACCGTGGAGCAGGCCCGCGCCGAGCAGCCCGGGCCGGTGGCCGAGTGACCCACGGGCACGACGACGGCGCCCCGGCGGGCGCGGCCGGCGCCGGTCCGATCGAGGAGACCGTCGCCGTGCCGCGGCCGGACTCGCGCGAGCTGCCCGGCCACATCCGGGCCGCCCTGGACCGCATGCGCGAGAAGACCGCGGGGTCGAACACGGCCGACACCGCGGGCGTGCCCTGGGAGGGTCGGGACCTCTCGGGCCCCGGCGTGGACGGCTCCGCGAACCCGCTGCACGTGTTCGACGAGGACGACGGCACGAGTCCGGAGGAGTGGGCCCGCGTGATGGCGGCCCTCACCACGGGCGCCGCGGGCGAGGCCGAGGTGACGGACGTGCTCTCGCGCATCCGCGTGTTCGCCGCCGTCGTGCCGACCCTCGCCGTGGACGAGGACGACGTGCACGACCACGCGGACCATTCCGGCCACGCGCACGACGTCGCCGCGCACGGGGACAAGGCCGCGGACGTGGCCCTCGTGACCATGCGCGCCCCGGACGGGCGGCAGGCCCTGCCCGTGTTCACCTCCGTGCCGGCGCTGACGGCGTGGAACCCGATCGCCCGGCCGGTGGCCGTGTGGATGCCGCGCGCCTGCCTCTCCGCCGTGGACGAGGGCTGCGAGCTCGTGGTGGTGGACGCCGGGGCGGAGCACACCTACGCGGTGCGCCGCCCGGCCGTGTGGGCGCTGGCCCAGCAGAAGCCCTGGACGCCCTCCTACCGGGACCAGGAGATCGCGGACGAGATCGCCCAGGTGGCGGACCTCGTGCCGCACCTGCTGAACCTGGGCCTGGCCCCGGGCTCCGGCGTGGCGACGCACACCGGCTCCGGCGCGGTGATGAGCGGCGGCGGGGCCGGCCCCGAGCTGCAGATCGTGGCCATGCCGGCCCGGGACGCCGACGCCGCCGGGGTGCGGCTCATGGCGGCGACGCTCAAGACGCTGCTGGCCGACCTGCCGCTGCTGGCCGAGCGGGCGGACTCCGTGGAGATCACGGTCCGCCGTCCATGACGGGCCCGGTGGCCGATCCGCTACCGTAGAAGGGGAGGGGTGGGCCGACCGCGGCCTCGCCCCGTCCTCGACGGCCGCGCGCCCCCCGCCGGGCCGTCGACTCCCTTGCTCTCTCGAGGAGAACCCCATGAGAACCAGAACCTTGACCGGCGTCGCCACCGCGGCGCTGGGCGCGGTGGTGGTGGCCGGAGCCGGCCCCGCCCTCGCGCAGACCGTGATCACGCAGGGCTCGGCGCTGGCCGCGCCGGCCGGTGCGTGCAGCCTCACCATCGTGGACGACGCCACCGCGTACACCGCCGCCCACTGCGGCGCGGGCCAGTGGCAGGTCGGCTCCCCGGTGCTCGACGCCGAGGGCGCGCAGATCGGCACCGTGTCCGGCCTGCCCGGCACCTCCGGCGTGGACGTGGTGCGCGTGGCCCTGGCCGAGGACGTCGAGGTCGTCGGCGAGTGGAGCACCCGGCCGGCCGCCTCCGTGGAGGTCGGCGAGACCGTGTTCACCCACGGCTCGTCCGTGCCGCTGGGCGCGCCCAACAGCCTGTCCCACACCCAGACGTTCGACGCCGCCACGGTGTGCGACGACGCCTACTCGGACCAGATGGCCCTGGACGTCGCCTCCACCTACCCGGGCGACTCCGGCGGCGCCGTGTACGACGCGCAGCAGCGCGTGGTCGGCGTCATCTCCGGCGTGGCCCCGGTGACCTTCGACGAGGAGGGCAACGTGGTGGGCTGCGACGCCCAGTCCCTGTCCTCCATCATGGTCCCGGTCGAGTCCCTCGACGCCGTGGGCCAGGAGACGGCCGCACCGGCCGCCGTCGAGCCCGCCGTGGCCGAGGCCCCGGCCACCGAGGTCACCGAGACCCCGGCGATCGCCGACGTCGCCGGCCCCGTGGCCGACGAGGACCTGCCCACCGGCGGCGAGCCCGCCGTGGACGAGTCCGAGCTGACCGAGTTCACGCCCGCCGAGGAGGAGGCCATCCGCGCCGAGCTCATCGAGCGCGCCGAGGCCGAGGCCGCCGCCGAGGCGCCGGCCGAGCAGCCCGCCGCCGAGGCCCCCGTGGCCGAGGCCGTCGCGGCCGGCACCGAGGACGTCGTGGCCGCGCCCGCCGAGGGCGTCGCCTACGGCACCCAGGTGATGGCTGAGACCTCCCAGGGCGGCTTCGCGTCCGTCACCGTCACCGCCTACGACGCCGACGGCACCGTCCTCGGCGTGGACGGCCTGGACCTGACCGGCGAGTACCGCGCCTGGATGCCCGTCCCGGCCGAGGTGCCCGCGGGCGGCTCCGTGGTGGTCACCGTGGTGGACGCCGCCGGCGACGCCACCGACACCCAGGTCACCCTGGGCGGCCAGCTGATCGGCTGACCCGCCCCGCGCGCCGCGACGGCGCGCACGCCACGAGGCCCGGTGACCCCGCGAGGGGGTCACCGGGCCTCACGGCGTCCGGGGGAGGGCCGCCTCAGCAGAGCCCTTCGAGCCGGCCGCCGAGCCGGGTGAAGATCCGCTCCAGCGTCTCGGCCTCGCCGGGCTCGAGGTGGCTCAGGAACAGCTCGTCGACCTGCCGGGCGTGGCCGGCGGCGGCGCGGCGGAACGCGGTGCGCCCCTCGTCCGTGAGGACGGCCTCGAAGCCGCGGCGGTCGCATTCGGCCGCGCGCCGCTCGATCAGGCCGCGCGCCACGAGGGTCTTCACCTGGTAGGTGATGCGGGAGGGGGAGAACACCATGCCGGAGGCGAGCTCGCCCATCCGCAGCCGGCCCTCGGGGGCCTCGTAGAGCAGCAGCAGGAGGTTGTAGTCGGCCAGGGACATGCCGCTGTCCTTCTTCAGGCCGCGCTCGAGCAGCTCCGAGAGCATCTGCGTGGCCTCGAAGTAGGCGCGCCAGGCGTGGCGGGCGGTCTCGCTCGGCTCAGGCGTCGGGGTTGAGGAGCTGTTCAAAGGGGGTCACCTCCAGGTCGAGGGTCTCGGGCGCGGCGGCGCGGGCCCGGGGCGGGCGGTTGAGAAGGATCTCGGCGAGGTCGCGTCCGGCGGCCCGGATGCGGCTGCGCAGGGGGTCGGTCCTGGTGGAGGCCTGCGCGCCGTCGGCCTCGCCCCAGTCGTCCGAGGCCGCGAAGACGGCGGTCGGCACGATCCGGGACTTGAGGTAGGCGAACAGGGGGCGCAGGGCGGTGTCGATCATGAGCGAGTGGCGGACGGTGCCGCCGGTGGCCCCGAGCAGCACCGGCACGCCGATCAGCGACTCGTCGTCCACCAGGTCCCAGAAGGACTTGAACAGCCCCGAGTAGGAGGCCTTGAAGGTGGGCGAGACGGCGATGACCGCGTCCGCCTGCTGCACCTCGTCGAGGGCGGCGCGCAGGGCCGGGCTCACGGCGAACGTGACCATGGCCTGGGCGATGTCCGTGGCGAGCTCCCGCAGGGTGATCAGGTGGATCTCGGGGACCACGCCGTGCTCGGAGAGGGCGGCCGAGGCGGCCTCGGCCATCCGCTCGGCGAGCATGCGGGTCTGCGAGGGGTCCCCGGACCCGCCGGAGACCACGGCGACGTGCCGGGCCTGCGGCGTGAACGGGTCGGTGGCCTCGAAGGCGCCCTGGCCGATCATGCGCCCTCACCGGCCTTCACGGCGGCGCGCTTCTCGGCGGCCGCGGCGCGGTCGATCTGGGCCTGCGAGCCCTCCTTGCCGCCGGGCACGGGGGCCTCCCCGCGGCGGGCGCGCTCCACGAGGAACTCGTGGGTCGGGGCCTCGGGGACGTCGTCGGGCTTGAGCGCGGCGAACTCCTGGCGCAGCACCGGCAGCACCTCCTCGCCGAAGATGTCGATCTGCTTGAGGACGGTGTCCGTGGGCAGGCCGGCGTGGTCGATGAGGAACATCTGGCGCTGGTAGTCGCCCACCCAGTCGCGGAAGCCCAGGGTGCGCTCGATGACCTGCTGCGGGGAGCCGACGGTCAGCGGGGTCATGGAGGAGAACTGCTCCAGGGACGGGCCGTGGCCGTACACCGGGGCGTTGTCGAAGTACGGACGGAACTCCTTGACGGCGTCCTGGGAGTTCTTGGCCATGTAGGCCTGGCCGCCGAGGGCCACGTAGGCCTGATGGGCCTTGCCGTGGCCGTAGTACTCGTAGCGCTGCCGGTACAGGCGCACCATCTGGATGACGTGCTCCTTGTTCCAGAAGATGTTGTTGTGGAAGAAGCCGTCGCCGTAGTAGGCGGCCTGCTCGGCGATCTCGGCGGAGCGGATGGAGCCGTGCCACACGAAGGGGGCGACGCCGTCCAGCGGCTGGGGGGTGAGGGTGAAGTTCTGCAGCGGGGAGCGGAACTTGCCGCTCCAGTCCACGGTCTCCTCGTGCCAGAGGCGGTAGAGGAGGTTGTAGTTCTCCACGGCCAGTGGGATGCCCTGGCGGATGTCCTTGCCGAACCAGGGGTAGACGGGGCCGGTGTTGCCGCGGCCCATGGTCAGGTCCACGCGGCCGTCGGCCAGGTGCTGCAGGTAGGAGTAGTCCTCGGCCAGGCGCACCGGGTCCATGGTGGTGATGAGCGTGGTGGCGGTGGAGAGCTGGAGGTCCGTGGTCATGGCGGCCAGGTAGGCCAGCAGCGTGGGCGGGTTGCCCGGGGCCACGAACGGCGGGTTGTGGTGCTGGCCGGTGGCGAACACCTCGAAGCCCGCCTGCTCGGCGTGCTGGGCGATGCGCACGGTGTCCTTGATGCGCTGGTGCTCGGTGGGGGTGGTGCCGGTCGTGGGATCCTGGGTGACGTCACCGATGGTGAAGACGCCGAACTGCATGGTGCGCTCCTTCCGCCGCCCGCGAGGCGGGGTCGTCGGCGGCGGTCCGGGAGCCGTCGCCAATTCCTTCAAAAGTGAACTATACAGGACAACGCGCCGGGACGTCCCGGCGTTCCCTCCGGCGCGGCCGTCCACAGGCCGCGGCGGCTCCTCCCGTCGCACGCCCGCATCGGGCACGATGGGCGGCATGGGAGAGGGGATCCTGAGCGACCGCCTGCGGGCGGCGCCGACACTGCACGTGCGAGTGATCCGGACGCCGGGCGCGGACTTCGCCGCGGAGGTGACGGACGACGACGGCACGCGGCTCGCGCTCGCGGCCACTGTCCACCCGGTGGCGGACTGGCGGGGCGCCGGCCACGCCGTGGAGCTCGTCTGCGCGGACACCGGGCGGCCGATGATCACCGTGCTGGACCGGGCCGACCTCGGACTGGGGGCGGGCGAGGTCCTCGACGACGGCGCCCTGCCGCTGGGCGTCGTGCGGCCGTGGGACACCGGATTCCATGCCGCCGCCCGGGTGGAGGCCGCCGACGGGGCGGAGTTCGAGCTCCAGGACGATTGGAACTCGGCCGTGGTCCGGATCATGCACCACGGCCGCGTCGTGGGCCTGCTGGCCCCGGCGGCCGCCGTCCCGTGGCGCAGCCGGCTCCCGGGCGGACCGACGCCGGAGCCCGTCACGCTCCGGTGGGAGCGGCTCGACCGCGACGGCAGGGCCGGGCAGGGCGACGGCGCGGACCCGGGCGCCGGCCCGTGGGGCCCCGCCGGGGACGCCGCCGCGCGCGAACTCGTGGCGCTGCCGGGCAGACTGATGCCATGAACACCGCCTTCGACGCCGGCCGCCTGGGCCGCACGGACGTCCTCACCCTGCAGCAGGTCACGAGCTTCATGTCCAACGACATGCAGGTCACCGGCCCCGACGGGCAGACGGTGGCCACCGTGCTCACCACCGGCGGCGGACTGGGACGGATGCTGCTGGGCAGCCGCACCTTCGACGTCGTGGACGGCGAGGACGGCCGCGTGCTGTTCCGCCTCGCCGACCCGGCCACCTTCGGCCGCGACCGCTACGCGATCGTGGACGCGGACGGGCTGCCCCTGGCCAACCTGGTCCGGGAGTTCGCGCTCTTCCGCACCTCCGTGAGCGTCGAGGTGGTGGACGGCACCCGCTTCGCCGTGGCCGGCAACCTCTGGGACCACGACTACACGATGACCGTGGGGCAGGCGCCCATCGCCCGGGCGACGGCGACCTTTGGCGGCTTCATGAACGCGCTGGCCGGGCGCTCGCGGTACGAGCTGCGGCTGGACCCGGGCATGCCCCCGGTGGTGCGCTGTGCCGTGCTCGGCACGGCCATCGCGCTGGACCTCATCCGCGCCAAGGACCGGCGCCGCAACAACTGAGGCCGGCGACGCCGGCCGCGATCTCACGGGAATCGGCGGCCGGTGGGCTGGATCAGCAGGCAGAACAGCACCAGGCTCCCCAGCCCCGGCACGAATGCGAGCAGCGTCCACGCGACGTGGAACCCCGCGTCGCGCAGTCGGCGGGCGGTGAGCGCCAGCGTGGGCAGCACGTGCGCCAGCGCCAGGGCGTTGCTCACCCACTGGAACGCCGCCGTCGCCGCGGGCACGTCCGGGTGCCGCGAGAAGGCGGGCTCGGCGGAGAACAGGGGGGCGCCCAGCCACCCCGCCCCGCCCAGGTGCCCGGTGGCCCCCAGCTGGTAGAACACGAACTGCATCAGGCAGGAAGCCAGGAGCAGCCACGCCATCACCTGGAAGAACGCGAGGCGTCCGGTGCGGCCCCGTCCCGTCCACGGCGGGGCCCTGAGGTCGATGCGGAGGTCAGCAGTCAGGATGCCGCGGGACGTCCGTGAGTCGGGCATCGCCGCGGCGGAAGCGCCGCGTGACCCACAGCCGCAGGATGGCGGCGGCCTGGTCCGTGGTCCAGCCTCCGCCCTGGGGCGGCTCGAACCCCTCCACCCAGCCGTCCGCGGTGGACAGCTCGGCCGTCTCTCGGAGCACGGCCGCCAGCACGCTCCAGTCCTCGATGACCTGCGGGCCGGCCAGCGGCGTATCGCGGCTGTCCGTGTCGTAGCAGTACCACTCCTCCGCGCTCGGCTCGGCGAGGGCGGCCGTGACCGCGTCCCCGTCCGCAGCGGGCGCCCGCGCCCGGGCGGGGCCCCACGGCGTGCCCGGCTCGCATAGAGTTCTCCGGTGGACTTCGGAGCGTACGGACGGCTGTTGCAGGACTCTCGGATCCGCCATCTGCTGGCGGTGGGGTTCATCGCCCGCTTCCCGCACACGGCGGCCGGGGTGATCCTCACCCTGCACGTGGCGCTCACCCTGGGCCTCGGCTACGGCCAGGCCGGACTGGCTGCGGCGGCCATGACGCTGGGCATCGCTGTAGGCTCCCCGTGGCGCGGGCGCGTGGTGGACGCCAAGGGCCTGCGCCGGGCACTGCTGCCCTCCGTCATCGCGGAGGCGCTGATCTGGCCGCTCGTGCCGTGGCTGCCGTTCTGGCTCATGCTCGTGGCCGTGTTCCTGGGCGGCGTGTTCGCCCTGCCTATCTTCTCCGTGGTCCGTCAGGGGCTCGGGGTGCTCACGCACGGCCGGGACCGGCAGACCGCCTTCGCCCTGGACTCGATCATCACCGAGACGATCTTCATGGTGGGCCCCGCGCTCGGCGCGGTGGTGGCGGCCACGTGGTCCAGCGCGCTGGGCCTGACCATCGTCGGCCTGTCCAGCGCGCTCGGCGGGATCCTGCTGATGTGGTTCAACCCGCCCACGCGCTCGAGCCAGCTCGCCGTCGTCGGACCACAGGCCGCGGACCCGTACACCGAAGCCGAGGACCGCGAGGAGGCGGTCGCGCAGTCGGTGACCGCCGCCCCCATGCACGTGGAGATGGCCGCCCCGAGCCTGGCCACGGGCGCCCTGCCGGTGATCACGGAGGCCATCCCGATCGTCACCGGCGCGCTGCCGGTGATCAGGGCGGACGGCTCCGGGCCGGCCGGCGCTCCGCCCCGCCTCACCCGTGCCGAGCGGCTGCGGCTGTGGCGGGCCCGGCACTTCTCCTGGCTCGGGGCTGAGGCGCTCGGCGTGCTCGTCGTGTCCATGGCCGCGGGCATCGTCATGGTGGGCACGGAGGTGGCGATCGTGGCGGAGCTCGAGTCCCAGGGCGAGGCGGCCTCGGTGGGCCTGGTCTACGCCTTCTGGTGCGGCGCCTCCGCGCTGGGCGGGCTGTTCTACGGGGCGTGGGGCCGGCAGGTGCACCCGTACCTGCTGATGGCGCTGTTCGCGGTGTTCACGCTGCCGATGGCCGTGGTGGACGGGCTGTGGCCGCTGGCGCTGGCCTCGATCCCGTCCGGCCTGCTGGTGGCGCCCACGCTGGCCTCGGCGTCCTCCCGGCTGTCACACCTGGTTGCCGAGGAGCGGCGCGGGGAGGCGATGGGCTTCTACGGCTCGGCCATGACCGCCGGCGCCGCGATGGGTGCGCCGCTGTCCGGCGTGTTCATCGACGCGATCGACCCGGCCGCCGGCTACCTCTTCGCCGCCCTGACGGGGGCGGTGCTGGTGGTGTTGGCGGCGCTGGCCACCCTGGCCCGACGACGGCGCACGGCCGGGGCCTGAGCGCGGCGCCGGCGCGGGTAGGGTGCGCAGGATCCGCCGTCCCCACCCATCCCAGGAGCCCGAGCATGGACCGCTATCCCACGCGCCGCAGCGTCGTCTACGGGGACGACGTCGTCGCCTCCTCCTCCCCGCTGGCCGCCACCGCGGCCCTGGACGTGCTGCGCGAAGGCGGCACCGCGGCCGACGCGGCGGTGGCCGCCGCGATGTGCTCCACCGTCACGGAGCCCACGAACAACGGGATCGGCGGCGACCTGCTCGCCCTCGTGTGGGACGGCGGGCGCGTGCACGCGCTCAACGCCTCGGGACGCAGCCCGCGCGCGTGGACGCCCGAACGCTTCGCCCGGCACGACGAGATGCCCCGGCGGGGCTGGGACTCCGTGACGGTGCCCGGGGCGGTCTCCGGGTGGCGCGCCCTCTCGGACCGCTTCGGCGCCCTGGACTTCGAACGGCTCGGCGCCGCCGCCGTGGAGCACGCCGAGCGCGGCTGGATCGTGCCCCCGATCGTGGCGCAGGACTGGGCCCGCGCCGGTGCGCTCCTCGGGGAGCTGCCCGAGTTCGCCGCCGCCTTCCTGCCCGACGGCGCCGCCCCGGCCGAGGGGCAGCGGGTGCGCTTCCCGGACCACGCGGCCACGCTGCGCGAGATCCTCGCGACGGGCGGGGAGAGCTTCTACACGGGGGCGCTCGCGGAGCGGATCGTGGCCCACGCCCGTGCGGGCGGCGGCGCCCTGAGCGCCGAGGACCTGGCCGCGCACGAGGTGGACTGGGCGGAGCCGGTCGCGGCGACCTGGGGCGGGCACGAGCTCTACGAGATCCCGCCGAACAGCCAGGGCCTGGCGGCCTCGATCGCCGCGGCCGTCCTCGAGGTGCTCGGGGCCGAGCGGCTGGACCCGGACTCCGCGGACGCGGTGCACCTGCAGGTGGAGGCCATGAAGCAGGCGCTCGCGGTGCTGCACGCTGAGGTGGCGGACCCGGCGTGGATGGGCCGCGATGCGCGGGCCCTGCTGGCGCCGGAGCACATCGGCGCCCTGGCCGCGCGGGTGGACCCGGAGCGGGCCGGCGCCGCCGTCTCGGCCCCGCCCACGGCGGGCGGCACCATCTACCTCAGTGTGGGGGACCGCTCCGGGATGATGGTCTCCCTCATCCAGTCCAACTACTACGGGTTCGGCTCGGGGCTCGTGGTGCCGGGCACCGGCATCGCCCTGCACGACCGGGGCGCGGGGTTCTCACTCGTGCCCGGGCACCCGAACGAGGTGGGCGGCGGCAAGCGTCCACTGAACACGATCATCCCCGGCTTCCTCACCGCGGGAGGCGAGCCGGTGGCGGCATTCGGGGTGATGGGCGGGCCCATGCAGCCGCAAGGCCACGTCCAGGTGATGCATCGGCTGCTGGTCGGGCAGGACGTGCAGAGCGCGCTGGACGCGCCGCGGTGGTTCGTGGAGGGCTCGGGCGAGCTGAAGCTGGAGGTGGGATGGGGCGGCGACGTCGCCCGCCGGCTCGGCGACCTCGGCCACCCGGTGACGCGCACGGGACCGGGGGACCGCACGTACGGCGGCGGCCAGGTGGTGCGCCGGCTGCCCGGCGGCGGCTACGCGGGCGGCTCCGATCCCCGCAAGGACGGCCACGCGGTGGCGCGCTGAGGGGCGCATTCCGGCGTGGTGGCAATCGGGGTTCCGTCAGAGGTCACACGGCGACGGGACGCACCTCATCCGAGACGAGGACTCAGCGATAGAAGTAGCGAGTCGTGCTGGAGCCGCGGTTGTCGCTGACGATCAGTCGCACGCTCCTGCCCTCGTAGAACCCGTTCTGGGACCGTAGCGTGAAGCAGTGGAGACGGGTGTCCGAGTACAGCGCGCTGATACGGGTATACCACCGACCGTCGATCTTGATCTGGACGCTCAACCGGGCCTGGGCGGTGCGATTCGTCCACTTCTGATAGCACACCTGATTGGCCGAGTCCGAATAGGAATAGTAGGTGTTGGTCCGAGCGTCATAGGTCCTGGGAATGGAGCTGGCCTGCGCGGGGGCGGCGGCGAGCTTGTGACGGATCTTCATGGTTCCCCTCCGATGGATCATCGTGCGACTCACAGTCGAGTCACAGTCAGTGTGCGCTCACCTCCGTCGGGCCACAACCCCCTGGTCAGCGCGTCGCGCGGGCCCGCCCCCGCGCTCAGGCCAGCAGCTCGTGGATGCGGCGGACCAGCACCTCGGTGAGGGCGGGGTCATGGCCGTCCGTGGAGGAGTCCATGAAGAGGTGGGTGTCGGTGTCGTACTCGAAGAGGACGGCGGGCTTGTCCGGGTCCTCCTCGGTGGCGGCCACGGAGCGGGCCAGGGGCAGGTCCTCGTCCATCACCCAGGGGTCCCGCGCGGCCAGGTGCACCTGCAGCGCCGTGTGGGGCTGCCACAGCGGGGCGAACGCGTCGAGCGGCACGATGGCCGCGATGTCGATGCACGCGCGGAACGCGGGGACGGCCTGGGCCGCCTTGTGCGCGGCCACCACGCCCATGGAGATGCCGGCGACGACGGAGGCCTGGGGGTGCTGCGCGGCGGCGCGCATGCCGCGCTCGGCGATGACGTCGAAGCCGCCGAGCGACTCGACGTGGGCGATGCCCTCCTCCACGTCCGTGAACAGGGCGCCGTCGTAGAGGTCCGGGGTGTGCACGGTGTGGCCGCCGGCCTCGATCTGTGAGGCGAGGGCCCGGACGCCGTCGGTGAGGCCGAGGGCGTGGTGGAAGAGGAGGATCTGTGCCATGCCTCACAGCGTAGACGCGGCGTCCACGGCGCCCGAGCGGTGCGCGCCGGGTGACGCGAGCTGGCACGGCAGCCCGGGCTCCGGGACGTCCGGACTGACGTGCACGGCCCGCCCGGGCAGCGGCTCCACCTCGACCAGGCGAGGCCAGACCAGGCGGTGCTCGGCGCTCGTGCCCGCGGGCACGTAGAACCGGTGGGGCAGGTGCAGCAGCAGCCGGGACGTAGCCAGCTCGCGCCCGCCGAACGCCGCCACGCGCAGCCCGGCTGCCTCGCGCTCGCCGAGCCATCCCTGGGTGTCCTCCTCGAGGGTGCGGTAGGACTCGCCGAGCCGCAGCCCCGCCCACGCCGTCCAGCCCGTGAGGACCGCCGTGCCGCCCGCCGCCGCGAGCTCCCGCAGGCACGCGGCCGCACGCTCGCCCGCGTCCTCCTCGTCCGGGCGGATCAGCTGCACCCCCTCGGGCACCGGGAGGGCCGCGGCCTCCCCGGTCCCGTCCAACACGACGACGGGCGCCCCGCCGCGGACCGCGACCTCGAGCACGGCGGCGAGCGCCTCGGCCCGCCCGCCCGCGGGCTCCACGATCCAGGCGGCCCGGCCCTGGGCGTCGGCGACGAGGAGGCGCG
>NZ_JANQCJ010000035.1:0-19823 GCF_024723355.1 Micrococcus sp. HG099
CTTCGTCTCCAAGGAGGGCCTGCTCGACGCCGCCCTCGGCACCCCCGGGCCGGCCTGGGCGGGCCCGGCCGTCACGGCGGCCATCGCCCTGGCCTCCGTCTTCACGGTCGCCTACTCCGGCCGCCTCCAGCTCGGCGCCCTCGGAGCCGGAGGAGTCCCAGCGCCAGAAGAGCTGGCCGTTGACGAGCCCGGCCATGCGGGTGGCCCGGTGGTAGTCGCCGGCGGCCGAGCCGCGCAGCACCGCGTCCGTGACCAGCTGCAGCTGCGGGCCCTTGATGCGGCCGTAGTACAGCTCGGCCAGGGAGCCCGGGTGCGTGATGGTGGCGGTGATGCCGAAGCCCTCGTCCCCGGCGCGCAGGCTCTCCACGTCCTCGGCGGAGCGGAACGCGGGGACGATGTCCGCCGGGCGCATGCCGGGGCCGACGTCGCCGTCGCGGCGCTCCCGGTCCACCTGCCAGAAGCCGGACTCGACCGTCAGCGGGCGCAGCAGCGTGCCGTCCCTCTCGCAGAGCCACGACTCCGCGCGGTACTCCACGAACGGCAGGCCGTGCTCCGTGAAGTCCACGCGCTGGTAAAAGATCTCGGTGCCGTCGGAGCCGTCGCCGAGACGGCCCTGCCCCTCCCAGCTGCCGATGAGCCAGGACAGGGGCGCAAGCTCCGGGGTGAGGTCGTACGGGAGTTCAGTCGCCATGAGGGATCACGGCGCGGCCCGCGTGCGGGCCGCGCGTGGTCAGCGCTGACCCTTGAACAGCCCGCCGACGACGACGGCCGCCACCGCGGCCATGCCGAGGCCGGCCAGCACGACGAGGGCCAGGAAGAAGATCTCGAGCGCAAGAAGGGTATCCATGCGCGCCATCCTACCGAGTGGGGCGCCCAGGTCAGGCCAGGAAGCCCACCATGACGTGCGCCACCACGCCGGCCGCGCCCACGGGGGCCAGCGCCAGGGCGTAGCCGGCGCGCCGCGGGCGCAGGGTGGTGCCCACCGGGCGGTCCTCCGGCCGGGGCCGGGCGGACGGGGCGGTGGCCGCGGTGAGCGAGACCAGCGTGGCGACGGCCACGACCGCGGCCACGACGGCGGCGCGGTCCTGCGGACCGACGCCCAGGAGCGCCGAGACGGGCCACGCGAGCACCGCGCCGAGCGGGACGACCACGAGGGCGAGCACGCCGGGGCGGCCCTGCACGCCCGGAATGAGGCCGATGAGGGAGAACGCCGCGACCGAGATCGCCAGGGTCAGGACGAGGCCCGCCACGGCCGGCGCGTCGGTCCAGCGGGAGACCGCCACCCAGCACGCCGTCATGACGGCGATGAGGCCGCCGCCCATGGTGGCCACGGTGGACTCCAGGCGCAGGGGACGGCCGGTGCCGCGCACGAGCTGCACCACGAACGAGGCCATGGTGCTCCAGGCCAGGGCGACGGCGAGGGGCTCGAACAGCGTCCACGCGCCGCTGCGCCCGTCCTCGATCGGGGGCCACAACAGCATGAGCAGGACGGCCACGAGGCCGACCGCCGCCAGCGTGACGCTGAGCGAGAGGCGGGCGGGGGCGCCCATCTGCCGGGGCCAGCCCCACGCGATCACGAGGATCACGGCCATGGCGGCCACAGCGGCGGGGGCGGGGCCGAGGAGGGTGGCGCCGCCGAGCACCAGGGCGGCGACGGCCGCACTCAGGGCCATGGACAAGCGCATCACGCCGCCCATCCTGCCAGGTGCGGCGGCGCGGGGCCCGGACCGGCGACGGCGGCGCGCGCCTCGCGGGCCGCCGCGGACCTTCCATAGGGTGAGGCGCATGACCGAGAACCCCGTCCCCGCGACCCCGACCGATCCCGCCGCCCCGCGCGTGTCCGAGCCCCGACCCGACGAGGTGGACGCGGTCCTCGCGCTGGCCGACCGGGCGCAGGCCGCAGACGGCCATCCCCCGCTCTCGGACCAGACGCGCGTGGTGCTCGCCCGGGGCCGCCAGCGGTGGTGGGGCGTGGTCCGGGAGGCGGACGGGAGCGTCAGCGGCGCGGCCGTCCTGGCGCCCGAGGGCGGCGAGGACTCCGGGTCCGTGCTCGAGCTCGTCGTGGACCCCGAGGCCCGGCGCGCGGGCCGCGGCGCCGCCCTGGCCGACGCCGCCGCCGTCGCCGTCCGCGAGCGCGGGCTGGAGTCGACCACCAGCGTGTGGGCGCACGGCATGCTGCCGGGCTCCGACGCCCTGGCCCGTCGGCACGGGCTGGAGCCGGTGCGCGAGCTGCGCCGCATGCGGCTGCCGCACGAGGCCCTCGCGGACCTGCCGCAGCCTCAGCTGGCCGACGGCGTAGCCCTGCGGGGCTTCGTCCCCGGCCGGGACGAGCAGGCCTGGCTCGACGCGAACGCCGCGGCCTTCGCCGACCACCCGGAGCAGGGCGGGCTGACCCGCGCCGATCTCGAGGACCGCATGGCCGAGGACTGGTTCGAGGCCGAGGGCCTGCTGCTGGCCGTACGCGAGGAGGACGACGCCCTGCTCGGCTTCCACTGGACCAAGGTGGAGCCGCAGGCGGGCCCGGGCCCGCGCCTCGGGGAGGTCTACGCCGTGGGCGTCACCCCTGCGGCCCAGGGCCTCGGCCTGGGCCGGGCCGTGACCCTGGCAGGGCTGCACCGGATGGCGGGGCAGGGCGTCGACGTCGTGGACCTGTACGTGGACGCGGACAACGCCGCCGCGGTGCGCCTGTACGAGTCGCTGGGCTTCGGGCTGTTCGCCGCCGACGCCCAGCACCGCCGCCCCTGACCGCGCCGCCTCGGCCCGTCCCCGACCCCACCCCCTGACCGGTGCCTCCGGCCCCGCGGCGGCCCCGCCCGGCCGTGCTCGTATCCTGGTGGGGCCGGCGCCGGGCCGGCACGGTCCGCGCGGCGCCCCCGCTCCGACCGTGGAGCCGCCGCATCCCGAGAGGAACGAGCCCCATGCCCTCGACCCCCACCGAGCGCGTCGCCCGCTGGTCCACGGAGGACCGGGCCGCGGACGGCCCCCGCGCCGAGGTGCTGGCCGCGGGCGTGGTGCCCTGGCGCCGCACCCCCGGCGGCGGCCTCGAGGTGCTGGTGATCCACCGCCCCCGCTACGACGACTGGTCCTGGCCCAAGGGCAAGCTCGATCCCGGCGAGACCTTGCCCCAGTGCGCCGTCCGGGAGCTGCGCGAGGAGGTCGGGCTCGCCCTGCGCCCCGGCATCCCGCTGTGCGTGACCGAGTACGAGGTCTCCGGCAAGCGCGGCGCCCGGCTCACCAAGGAGGTCTGGTACTGGGCCGCCGACGCCGGCGCGCAGCGCGCCGTGCCGGACGGGGACGAGGTGGACGAGGTCCGCTGGGTGCGCCCCGAGGAGGCCGAGGCCCTGCTGACCAACGAGACGGACCGCGAGCCCCTCGAGCTGCTCGTGCGTGCCGACTCCCGCGGCCGGCTGCGGACCCTGCCGCTGCTCGTGCTGCGCCACGCTAAGGCCAAGCCCCGCTCCTCCTGGTCCCGCGCCGAGCAGGAGCGGCCGCTGGCGGCCACCGGCCGGCGCCAGGCGCTCGCCGTCGAGGGGCTCGTGGCGGCCTGGGCCCCCGAGCGCCTCGTCTCCTCCCCGTGGCGGCGCTGCGTGGAGACCCTCGCCCCGCTCGTGAAGTCCAGCCGCCTGCCGCTGAAGACCAAGGGCGCGTTCACGGAGACCGCCGCCAAGGAGAAGCCCAAGAAGACGCGCAAGGCGATGCACGAGTTGCTGGGCCGCCAGCGCGCCCAGGTGGTGTGCACCCACCGGCCGGTGCTGCCGGTGCTGTTCGATGTGGTCGAGGACGCCGCCGCGCGCCGCCAGGAGCGCGTGCTGCGCGCGATGCCGCGCGAGGACCCGTGGCTGCGCCCCGGCGCCGTGCTCGTGGTGCACCGCTCCCTCGACCTCGACGGCGACGTGGTGGCCGTGGAGGCGTACGACCCCTGGGACGATTGAGCCCGTCCGCCTCCGGGCCTAGGCTCGGGGCATGGAGAACACCGCCGCGAAGAGCCAGCCCGAGAAGATCGTCCACGAGCGCCTGAAGGTGACCCGCGACCCGGACCGCGAGCGCTTCGAGCTGCGCCAGGACGGGACGTTCATCGGCTTCCTCGGCTACGCCCAGGAGACCGTGCCCGGCCCCGACGGCGAGGACCGGACGGTGGTGCGGCTGCAGCACACGATCATCGACGAGGCCCACGGCCGCAAGGGCTATGCGCGCGCGCTCGTCACCATGGTGCTGGACCGCCTGCGCGCCGAGGGCGACTCGATCGTGGCCGAGTGCTCCTACGTGGAGGACTACTTGCGCCGCTACCCCGAGTACCAGGACATGGTGTTCAACGGCTGACCGGGGGCAGGGGGCCTGTCCCGCTGTATCAACCGACTGATACAGTGCGGTCGTGCGCGGCCGTCGCGCACCCCGTCGGAAGAAGCGCGCCATGCCCGCCCTGCCCCTCGAGGTCCTCTGGACCGTCAGCCTCCTGACCTTCCTCATCGGCCTGATCCTCTACGGGACGGGCCGCCGCTCCCGCTGGACGGCCGCCGGGGTCGCGGCCCGCGGCCACCTCACGGCCGCCGCCGCCCTGACGGTCCTGGCCACCGGCGTGTGGGCCGGCCCCGCACCACTGGCCGGAGCCTGGCTCGGCGACTCCCGGGGCGGATGGCACCTGGCCGGTGGCGTCCCCGCCTCCGGGCGGTGGAGCACGGAGGCCCTCGACGCCGCACCCGTGGACGCCACGGCCGCGGCCCTCGCCGTCCTCCTGCCGGCGTTGTGGCTGGTCCTCGTCCCCGCCCTGGCCCAGGTGACGTGGCCGCGCGTCACCGCGCCGCGCCGCACGGCCGGCCTCGTCGCCCGCCGCTGGCCCAACCTGCTCCCGGTCCGCCTGCGGATCCTCCTCGTCGCAGGCCTGGGGTTCGCGCTCGCCGGCGCCGCGGCGGCCACGACCAGCCCCGGCGTCCAGGGGGCCCGATACCGTCTGCACGTAGGAGCGGACGCGGTCCCCTTCGGCGCCGACTTCCTCGGCGCCCCGGCCGGGTCCGCCGTCGCCGGGTGGTACGCCCTGGGCGCGGCGGCGGTCGTCCTCGCGTGCGCCGCCGTCGTCGTGGCCGTGCACCACCGGCCCATGCTCAGCGGGCTGAGCCCCGCAGCGGACCTGGCGGCGCGTCGGGTCGCCGTGGACCGCACCGTCCGCATCGGCGTCGCCCAGCTGTGCTGGATCGGCCTGGCCGCGGTGGCCGGGCGCCTCGAGGTCGCCGCACGCGCCACGGCCGCCGACGCCGCCGCCGCGGCCTTCGAGGCGCAGCAGGCCGGGGCGATCAGCACACCCGAGCTCGTGGACCGGCTGCGCGAGCTGGACCCCGCCTCTCCCGCCACGGCCCTGCTCCTGGGCGGCACCGTCGCGGTGATCCTCGTCCTGGCCCTGCTCAAGCCCTACCGCGACCTCCGGGCGCTGCGCGCCGATGACGCCGTCCCGCGCGTCGACACCCCGGTGGCGGCGGGCCGTGGCTGAGCCCGCGGTCGAGATTGACCTCCGCTCCCCCGTCCCGCCCTTCGAGCAGATCCGGGCGCGGATCGCGGACCTCGTCGCCGCCGGCGAGCTGCCCGCCGGCACCCGCCTCCCCTCCGTCCGGACCCTCGCAGGCGACCTCGGCATCGCCCCCAACACCGTGGTGCGCGCCTACCGCGAGCTCGAGGCGGCCGGCGTCGTGCGCACGGCACGCGGCAAGGGAACTGTGGTGGCGGACGCCCCGCCCGCCCCGGACGACGCCGCGGTGGGCGCCGCCGTCGAGCGCGCCGTGGCCCTGGCCCGGGCCGCGGGCTGGGATGCGGCCCGCCTGCGCCGGGCCGTCGACGACGCTCAGCGCGTCCGCTCGGATCGCTAGAGTGGGCCGCGTGAGCATCCCCACCCCCTACGAGGACCTCCTCGCCGACGTGATGACCCACGGGGCCGTCAAGACGGACCGGACCGGCACGGGCACGCGCAGCGTGTTCGGCCGCCAGCTGCGCTTCAACCTGGCCGAGTCCTTCCCGCTGATCACCACCAAGCGCGTGCACTTCAAGTCGGTGGCCCTCGAGCTGCTGTGGTTCCTGCGCGGGGACTCCAACGTGCGGTGGCTCCAGGAGCGCGGCGTGCGGATCTGGAACGAGTGGGCGGACGAGGACGGCGAGCTCGGCCCCGTCTACGGCGTGCAGTGGCGCTCGTGGCCCACCCCGGACGGGGGCCACATCGACCAGATCGCCAAGGTCGTGGAGCAGATCCGGACGAACCCCGACTCGCGCCGGCACATCGTCACCGCGTGGAACCCCGCCGAGGTGGACGAGATGGCGCTGCCGCCGTGCCACGCGCTGTTCCAGTTCTACGTCTCCCCCGGTCAGGACGGCGCCCCCGGCACGCTCTCCTGCCAGCTCTACCAGCGCTCCGCGGACCTGTTCCTGGGCGTCCCGTTCAACATCGCCTCCTACGCGCTGCTCACCGTGATGGTCGCCCAGCAGACCGGCCTCACCCCCGGTGAGTTCGTGTGGACCGGCGGGGACTGCCACATCTACGCCAACCACGAGGACCAGGTGCGCGAGCAGCTATCCCGCGAGCCCTACCCATACCCCACGCTGCGGATCCGCCGCACCCCGGAGTCCCTCTTCGACTACGCGTACGAGGACTTCGAGGTCGTGGACTACCGCCACCACCCGACCATCACCGCCCCGATTGCGGTCTGAGCCGACGATGACCCGCCCCGCCGCCTCCCGCGCCCCGCGCCCCGTCGAGCCCGTGATCGCCATGATCTGGGCCCAGACGCCCGAGCGCGTCATCGGCCGCGACGGCACCATGCCGTGGCACGTGCCCGAGGACCTCGCCCACTTCCGTGCCCACACCCACGGCCACCCGGTGATCATGGGCCGGCGCACATGGGAGTCGTTCCCGGCGCGCTTCCGCCCGCTGCCCGGACGCACGAACATCGTGGTCTCCCGCACCCTGACGGCCTCCGAGGAGGCCGGCGCGGAGCTACGGGCCGCAGGCGCCGTCGTCGTGCCGGACTTCGGGGCGGCCCTGGCCGCCGCGGCCGAGGCCGACGGCTGCGACACCGTGTGGGTGATCGGCGGGGCCACCCTCTACGAGCAGGCCCTCGACGTGGCCTCGCGGGCCGAGGTGACCGTGATCGACGCCGACGTCGACGGCGACACGCACGCCCCGGTCCTGGACCCCCGCTGGCGGCGCACCGCCGTCGACCCCGCCCCCGACGCGTGGCTGGACTCCGCCTCCGGCCCGCGCCACCGCTTCGAACGATGGGAACGCGACTGACATGGCCCCGACCGACCCCCAGGACCGCCTACTCACCCCGCAGGCGGTGACGTTCCTCGCGCTCGTCGCGTGCCCCGTGCTCGCGTTCGTCTGCGCGGTGATGGGCCTGATCCTCGTGCTGCAGGGCAAGACGATCGCCGGGCTCGTGTTCCTGATCGTGCTGACGCAGGTGTTCGCGGTGGGCGGTCTCATCGCGTGGAACAAGCGGAAGCGGGCGCAGCAGGGCCGGTAGCCTGGAGGGCATGACCTCCGCCGCTTCCTCCCCCGTCACCGCCCCCGACGCCGCCGTGCCCACCGTGGGCCTGATCGGCTGGCGCGGCATGGTGGGCTCGGTCCTCATGCAGCGCATGGCCGAGGAGGGCGACTTCGCCCGCATCCGGCCCGTCTTCTTCTCCACGTCCAACGCCGGCGGCCCCGCCCCGACGTTCGAGGGCATGCCCGGCGACGCCGGCCCGCTCCAGGACGCGTACGACCTGGACGTGCTCGCCGCGCTCCCCGTGATCGTCACCGCGCAGGGCGGCGACTACACGAAGGACGTCTACCCGCGGCTGCGCGCCGCCGGCTGGGACGGGATCTGGATCGACGCCGCCTCCACGCTGCGCATGGAGGACACCTCCGTGATCGCGCTGGATCCCGTGAACCGCTCCGCGATCGACGCGGCGCTGGCCTCCGGCGTGAAGGACTTCATCGGCGGCAACTGCACCGTCTCCTGCATGCTCATGGGCCTCGGCGGCCTGTTCAAGGCCGGCCTCGTCGAGTGGGGCACCGCCATGACCTACCAGGCGGCCTCCGGCGGCGGCGCGCGCCACATGCGCGAGCTGCTCACCCAGTACGCCGAGCTCGGCGGCGTCGTGCGCGACGAGCTGGCCGACCCGGCGTCGGCGATCCTCGAGATCGACCGCAAGGTGCTCGAGCTGCAGCGCGGCGGCCTGGACGCCACCCAGTTCGGCGTCCCGCTCGGCGGCTCCCTCATCCCGTGGATCGACTCGGACCTGGGCAACGGCGTCTCCCGCGAGGAGCAGAAGGCGTTCGACGAGACCAACAAGGTGCTCGGCCTGCGCGGCGAGGACCGGATCGCCTTCGACTCGCTGTGCGTGCGCATCGGCGCCATGCGCTCCCACTCGCAGGCCCTCACGCTCAAGCTGACCCGGGACGTGCCCCTGGACGAGGTCGAGCAGATCATCGCCGAGGACAACGAGTGGGTCCGCCTCGTGGCGAACACGAAGGAGGCCTCGGTCGCCGAGCTGACGCCCATCGCGGCCACCGGCACCCTGCAGATCCCCGTGGGGCGCCTGCGCAAGCTCAACATGGGCCCCGAGTACCTCTCGGCCTTCACCGTGGGCGACCAGCTCCTGTGGGGCGCCGCGGAACCGGTGCGTCGCATGCTGATGATCGCGACCGGGAACCTCTGACCGCAGCGCCTTCGTGCGGGAGACGGGAGGGACCGACGTCGGTCCCTCCCGTCTCGCGTTCCCCGGTGCCCCCGAAGGCTCCCGTCTCCCGCACGAACGGGGGCCGGAAGGCTCCCGTCTCCCGCACGAAAGTGCCCTTGAAGCCTCCCGTTTCCCGCACGAAAGCGGCGGGGCGGGGCGGTGGGGTCAGAGGCTCGTGCCGATGATCATCGGCTCGGGGTGCAGGTCGACGCCGAAGCGCGCCTTCACGCCGTCGCGCACGGTGCGCGCGATCGTCAGGACGTCCTCCGTGGACGCGTCCCCGCGGTTGGTCATGGCCAGCGTGTGCTTCGTGGACACCGACGCGCGCCCCCCGGCCAGTCCGGCCCCGTCCGCGCCGCGGCCGTCCGGGCCGCCCTCGCGTGGCGCCACGTCCGGCAGGCCGAAGCCCTTGGCGAAGCCCGCGTGGTCGATCAGCCAGGCCGCCGAGAGCTTCACGAGCTCGGTGCCGTCCGCGGCCCGGCCCGCCGCGAACGCCGGGGCGCCCTCGGGCAGGGAGGCCCGCACGGCGGCCGGCACGATCGGGTTGGTGAAGTAGCTGCCCGTGGACCAGGTGTCCGGGTCCTGCGGGTCCGAGACCATCCCCTTGGCGGCGCGCAGCGCCAGCACCTCGCGGCGCACCACGGCCAGTGGGGCGTACGTGCCCTCCGCCACGTCCAGCGCGGAGGCCAGCTGCCCGTAGCGCACGGGGGCGGTGGGCTCGGCGGCCCCGGACGCGCGGCGCAGCCGCAGGTCGATCGAGAGCACGATCCAGCGCGGGCTGGGGGCCCCGGTCTCGAGCATGGAGCGCTTGATGATCGAGTCCCGGTAGCCGAACTCCAGCTCCTCGGCGCCCAGCTCCACGACCTGCCCGGCCTCACGGTCCCACGCGCGCAGGGACACGAGCACCTGGGACACGTCCGCTCCGTAGGCGCCCACGTTCTGCACGGGCGTGGCGCCGGCGGATCCGGGGATCCCCGAGAGCGCCTCGATCCCGCCGAGGCCGTGCTCCACGGTCCACGCCACGGCGTCGTCCCACGGGTGGCCGGCGGCCACGCGCACGACGACGGCCTCCCCGGCCCGGTCCCCGCCGGCGGCAGAGTCCTGGTCGTCCGCGTCGCCCTCGCGACCCTCGGCGCCCTCGCGGACCTCGATGCCCTCGAAGGCGAGACGGACCACGGTGCCGGGGAAGCCGGCGTCGGCCATCAGGGTGTTCGAGCCGCCGCCGAGCACGAACAGCGGCTCACCGGCCGCGTCGGCGGCGCGGACGGCCTCGATCGCCTCGGCCTCCGTGCGGGCCGTCACCCAGGCGCGGGCGGGGCCGCCGACGCGCGTGGTCGTGTGCTCGGCCAGCCGCTCGCTCACGCGGACTCCCCCGCAGCCGGGGCGGGCGCGGCGAGGCGGACCACGGCCTGCGCCTTGGTCAGCACGCGCGGCTTCTCCACGTCCGGGTTGGTGACGTCCAGGTCGATGCGCACGGTGCCGGCGGCCTCGTCCACGGCGCCGACCTTGCCGACCACCTGCAGCGTCGCGCCGGGGACGGGCGCGCCGTCGTCGCCGGTCTGCCCCGTGGTGTCCGCGACCGGCACCATGCCCGTGAAGCGGGTCTGGTAGTCGACGACGGCGCCCGGGTCCCCGGCCCAGTCGGAGACGAGCTGCACGGCCGCGCCCATGGTGAGCATGCCGTGGGCGATGACGCCGGGCAGGCCGACGCGCTCGGCGAAGGACGGCGACCAGTGGATGGGGTTGTGGTCCCCGGACGCGCCGGCGTAGGCCACGAGGTCCGCGCGCGTCAGGGGCACGGTGCGGCTGCCGATCGTCTCGCCCTTGGTCAGCTCGGACAGGCGGGGGGCGGTGCTCATCAGGACTCCTCTCCCCGGACCAGCAGGGTGGACGTGACGGTGGAGACGGGCGCCCCGTCCGCGTCGGCGATCTCGGTGACGGTGGTGACCATGTCATTGCCGCCGAGCGACTTCACGGAGGCGATCCGCACGGTGGCCACGACCTCGTCCCCCGCCACGAGCGGGCGGTGGTGCACGAAGCGCTCGTCCGCGTGGACCACGCGGGAGAAGTCGATGCCGACCTCGGGGTCGTTGACCGCGGCCGCCTCGGCGCGCTGGGCGATCACGACGGCGAAGGTCGGCGGGGCGAGGAGGTCGGCGTGGCCGAGGGCGCGGGCCGCCTCCACGTCATGGTGGGCGGGGTGCTGCGCCTGCACGGCGGAGGCGAAGGCGCGGACCGCCTCTCGGCCGACCTGGAACGGGGGCGCGGGCGGATAGCTCCGCCCGGCGACGTCGGGGTTCACGCTCAACTCGGGCCTCCTGCGGGACGGTTATCGACTGCCGTCCAGCCTAGCGGCCGGGGGGCCGCTGCCCCTGACGTCGCGCGGCCTGGCGGAAGCGCACCATCTGCGCGCTCAGGTGCACGACGACGCCGAGCCCCAGGACGCCCAGCGCGAACCAGGAGACGGTGAGCTGCGACGTCGTGGCGCCCACCACCGCCAGCACGATGCCCACGAGGAACAGCGCGGATCCGGTCAGGACGAGCGCCCGGTAGAGGGAGGAGCCGTTCTCCCACGGGGAGACGAAGCCGGCGCGCTGCGGCCCCGTGGAGGGGCCGCGGTCGGGGCGGCGCTGTGAGGAGGGGCGGTGCGAGGACATGCCCGCCAGGCTACCGGGCGGGGGCGGGGCCGGAGGCCCGGGAACGCGGAAGGACCCGGCCCCTCCGAGGAGGTGACCGGGTCCTTCCGTCTGCGGTAGCGGCGGGGGGACTCGATCCCCCGACCTCACGATTATGAGTCGTGCGCTCTAACCAGCTGAGCTACGCCGCCACGACATGAGAACGCCCGCTCTCACGGTTTTCACGCCGCGAGGGCGGGCTCTCATGTCAGAGCCCCGACCGGGAATCGATCCCGGGACCTCCATCTTACCAAGATGGCGCTCTACCACTGAGCTATCGGGGCAACGAGGTGAGACTCTACCAGGGCTTCCCGGCCGATGCAAAGTCGGCGTCGGGAGGGGCCTCCGGCGTCGTCCGCACCCCTTCAGAGGTCAGCGACGCGGGCCGCGATCGCTGCGCTCCTGGGCGCCCCAGCGGGGCTTGCGGCCACCGGCCTTGCCGCCGCGGAAGCCGCCCCGCTCGTCGCGGTCCTTGCGGAAGCCGCCACGGTCCTCGCGGTCCTTGCGGAAGCCACCGCGATCGCCGCGGTCGTCGCGGTCCTTGCGGAAACCGCCACGGTCCTCGCGGTCCTTGCGGAAGCCACCGCGATCGTCACGGTCGCCGCGGAACCCGCCGCGCTCCTCGCGGTCGCCGCGGAAGCCGCGCTCGTCACGGTCCTTGCGGAACCCGCCCCGGTGGCCGCCGTGGCCGCCGCGCTCGCCGCGGTCCTTGCGGAAGCCGCCGCGGCGCTCGTCCCCGTCGCGCTCGGCGCGGGTCGGGCGGCCGGTGTCCTTGCGCAGGCCCAGCCGGCGGCCGCTGATCTCGACGTTCGCCGCGGCCTCGAGCTGGGCCGGGGTGAGGTCCGCGGGCAGCTCGACGAGCGAGTGGTTGCCGCGCAGGTCGATCGCGCCGATGGCCGAGGCGGGCAGGCCCACCTCGTTGGCGAGCGCGCCCACGATGTTGCCCGGGCGCACGCGGTCCTGGTGCCCGACGGCGATCCAGTACGTCGCGTTGCCGGCGGCGGGCTCGCGGGCCGGGCCACGCGAGCCGCGGCCGTCCGCGGTGCCGCGCTCCCGGCCGCCGTCACGGCCGCCGTCGCGCTCCTTGCGGCCCCGCGGGCCGGTGGGGATCTCCTGCTCCTTGGCCAGCAGCGGGCGGCCGCCCTGGGCCATCATGCCCAGGGCCGCGGCCACGCGGGACGGCTCGGCGTCGTGCTCCTCGACGTACGCGGCCACGATCTCGCCGAACACGGCCAGCTCCTCCTCGGAGGCGCGCTCGAGGGTGCGGGTGATGCCGTCGGCGAAGCGGCGCTTGCGGGCCGCGTTGACGTCCTTCACGGCCGGGACCGCCATCTCCTCGACCTGCTGGCGCGTGGTGCGCTCGATCTGCTTGAGCAGGAAGCGCTCGCGCGGGGTCATGAACAGCACGGCGTCGCCCTGGCGCCCGGCGCGGCCGGTGCGGCCGATGCGGTGCACGTAGGACTCGGCGTCCTGCGGGATGTCGTAGTTGACCACCAGGGAGATGCGCTCCACGTCCAGGCCGCGGGCGGCCACGTCCGTGGCCACGAGGATGTCCACGCGGCCGGCCTTGAGGTCCTCCACCGTCTTCTCGCGCTGCTTCTGGGCGATGTCGCCGGAGATGGCCACGGCCTTGAACCCGGCGCGGTTGAGCTTCTGGGCGAGCTCCTCGGTGCCGGCGCGCGTGCGGACGAAGGCGATCACGCCGTCGTGGTCCTCGGTCTCGAGGATGCGGGTGAACGCCTCCAGCTTCCACTGGTGGCCCACCTGCAGGTAGCGCTGGCGGATGGTGGAGGACGTGGTCGACTGGCGGGCCACGGCCACCTCCTCCGGCGCGTTCAGGTACTGCGCGGAGATGCGGCGGATGGCCGGCGGCATGGTGGCCGAGAACAGCGCGGTCTGCTTCGTGTCCGGGGTGGAGGCGAGGATGCGGTCCACCTCCTCGGCGAAGCCCATGCGCAGCATCTCGTCCGCCTCGTCCAGCACGAGGGTCTGCAGGTCGGACAGGTCCAGGGAGCCGCGCTCGAGGTGGTCGATCACGCGGCCCGGCGTGCCCACCACGACCTGGGCGCCGCGGCGCAGGCCGGCCAGCTGCGGGCCGTACGGGGAGCCGCCGTAGACGGCGAGCACGGAGACGTCCTCGAGGTGCTTGGCGTAGCTGTCGAAGGCGTCGGCCACCTGGAGGGCCAGCTCGCGGGTCGGGGCGAGCACGAGCACCTGCGGGGTGTCCGCGCGGCCGTTGACGTCCGCGGTCTCGGCCAGGCGGGCCAGCGCCGGCAGGGCGAAGGCGCCGGTCTTGCCGGTGCCGGTCTGGGCCAGGCCCACGACGTCGCGGCCGTCCAGCAGCAGCGGGATGGTCGCCTCCTGGATCGGCGAGGGACGGGTGTAGCCCAGGTCCTCGACGGCCGCCAGCACGCGGGCGTCCAGGCCGAGGTCCAGGAAGGTGGGGCCGGCCGGCTCGGCCGGGGCCTCGGGCTCCTCGGCGGTCTCGGCCTCGGGGGCGGAGTCGGTCTCGGTGGCCGCGGCGGCGGTCTCGGGGGTCTCGGTGGCCTCGGGGGCGGCGGCCTCGGCCGCCTCCTGGCGGGCCTCGGCGAGCTCGGCGGCGTCGACCTGGGCCTCGGGCGTGGTCTGGGGATCGAGGGCGTCAGACATGGGAGTCCTCCTGTGGGGATGCGCGGGCGCACGCCGAAGGACGTCGGTCGCGGGTCGACGTCGTGGGGCGCAGGGGCCAGCTGGGTCAGATGATTCCGTCCACCCGGCAAGCCCCCGAGGACCACGACGTTCGTGGCCCGCACACACATCTGCACAGACATCTGCAGTTCCGGCGTGGCACACGCGTCCACGCTCACTCATCACAGGGGGAGAGACCGGATCCGGTCGGACCAGTCTACGGCACCGGCGCCGCCCGGCCCCGGGCGCCGGGTGTGCGTTCGCACACCCCTGCCCTGCCGCAGCCGGCGCGCTAGGCTCGGCGCGTGCCCCAGAACAGCGAAGACCGTCCCCTCGCCCGCGGCCTCGGCCGGGCCGCCGGCCGCGCCGCCCGGTCCTTCCAGGAGAGCCAGCGGGCGGACGACGCGCGGCTGCGCGCCGAGCGCGCCCGTCTCGCCGCCGAGGACGAGGAGCGCCTGAGCCGGCGCCGCGAGGACCGCGAGCGCGGCCTGGCGGAACGGGACGCCGCCGAGTCCGACGCCGGGCTCGTGCACCCGCTGCTGCGGATCGCCCGGATGTACTGGCTGGCGCTGACCGTGGTGCTGGCCGTCGTCGCCGGCGCGTTCGTGTGGAACGGGATGCGCGCCCGCGAGAGCGGCGAGCCCGTGGTGGACCCGCTGACCGGCATCGCGTCCGTGGGCGTCCTGGGCGGGGCGACCGGCCAGTTCAC
Organism: Micrococcus sp. HG099; assembly: GCF_024723355.1. Lineage (NCBI taxonomy): Bacteria > Bacillati > Actinomycetota > Actinomycetes > Micrococcales > Micrococcaceae > Micrococcus > Micrococcus sp. HG099. Next base: position 14,755 of record NZ_JANQCJ010000035.1, read on the forward strand.
CATGGGCGTCACCGTCGCGCTGTTCGCCGCGGCCGCCCTGTGGGGCTGGATCGGCCTGCTGCGCCGGCGCCGGTCCGCGATCGGCACCCTCACGTTCATCGCGCTGCTGCTGGCCGCGCCCGCGTTCCTGCGGGCCAACGGCCTGCTGATCGTCCTCGCGGTGATCATGCTCGTGGGCGCGGCGCTGCTGTGGCTGCCGCCCGTGCGCTCGCGCCTGCGCCGCTGACCCCCGACGGCGCTGACGCCCGGCGGCGTTGACCCCCGGCGCCGCCCGCACCGCCGGGGCGCCCGGCCTCAGTCCTCCACGGGGCGGGCGGAGGCCACCACGGGGCGGGCCGTGGCGAGGTCGTACTCCATGACGCAGCGCCCGCCGATCCAGACCCGCAGCGCCCGCTGCATCACGTCCAGCGGGTCTCCGGACCACAGCACGAGGTCCGCGTCCTTGCCCACGGCCAGCGAGCCGATGCGGTCCTCGAGGCCCAGCACCTTGGCCGGGTTCAGGGTGATGGCGCGCAGCGCGGTCTCCGGGTCCAGGCCCTCCTTCACGGACAGGGCCGCCTGGTAGACGAGGAAGTCGATGGGGATGACCGGGTGGTCCGTGATGATGCTGATCTCCACGCCCGCGCGGGCCAGGCGGCCCGGGTTGCGCATGGAGCGGCCGCGCAGCTCCGGCTTGGACTTCGTGGTGAACAGGGGGCCGATGAGCACGGGCACGCCGCGCTCGGCGAGCAGGTCCGCCACGGGGTGCGCCTCGGTGCCGTGGTCCAGCACGAGCTCGTAGCCGAACTCGTCCGCGATCCGCAGCGCCGTGGCGATGTCGTCCGTGCGGTGGCAGTGCTGCCGCCACGGGATCTCCCGCCGCAGCACCTGGCCGAGCGCCTCCATGTGCGGGTCCTTCGTGAACGGCTTGCCCTCCCGCTCGGCCTCCTCCTGCCGGGCCAGGTACCCCTGGGCCTTCAGGAACGCCTCGCGGATCACCAGCGCGGTGCCCAGGCGGGTGGAGGGGGTGCGGCCCTTCTCCTTGTACACGTTCTTGGGGTTCTCGCCGAGGGCCGACTTCACGCCGGAGGGGCTGCGCAGCACCATCTCGTCCACGGTGCGCCCGTGGGTGTGCAGGGCCACGGCCTGCCCGCCGATGGGGTTGCCGGAGCCGGGGTTGACGTTCACGGTGGTGACGCCGCCGGCCAGGGCGTCGCGCCAGCCGGGCTCGTTGGGGTCCACGGCGTCGATGGCCCGCACGCCGGCCATGACGGGGTCCGTCATCTCGTTGACGTCCGAGGTGGTGCCGACCTCGCCCTCGGCGTGCATGCCCAGGTGGACGTGGGCGTCCACGAAGCCGGGCAGCAGCCACTTGCCCTCGCAGTCCACGACGTCGGCCCCCTCCGGGGCGGCGACGTCCGGGCCGAGGGCGGTGATCCTGCCGTCCTCGACGATCAGGGCGCCGTCGAAGGGCGCGGACTCGACGGGGACGACGTGGGCGTTGACGAAGGCGGTGACGGTCATCACCCCAGACTACGACGGCGCCGCGCACTGCCGGGGCAGGCGCGGCGCCGTCGTCGTCGGGCGTGGGGACGGGTCAGCCGGCGAGGGCCTCCAGGGCGCGCTCGAGGTCGGCCACGAGGTCCTCGGCGTCCTCGATGCCCACGGACAGGCGCAGCAGGTCGTCCGGGACGGCCAGCTCGGTGCCGGCCACGGAGGCGTGGGTCATCTCCGCCGGGTAGTTCATGAGCGACTCGATGCCGCCCAGGGACTCGGCCAGCTGGAACAGGCGGGTCGACTCGGCGACCGTGCGGGCCGCCGCGGCGCCGCCGGCCAGGCGGAAGGAGACCATGCCGCCGAAGCCGCGCATCTGGCGCGCGGCCAGCTCGTGGTCCGGGTGGTCCGGCAGGCCCGGGTACAGCACCTGCGTGACCTCGGGCCGGCCGGCGAGCCACTCGGCGACGGCCTGCGCGTTGGCCTGGTGGCGGTCCATGCGCACGCCGAGGGTCTTGAGGCCGCGGGTGGTCAGGTAGGCGTCCCACGGGCCGTTGACGGCGCCGGCCGCGAACTGCTGGAACTGCACCTGCGCCCCCAGCTCGGGGTCCTTGATCACCAGGGCGCCGCCGATGACGTCCGAGTGGCCGCCGATGTACTTGGTGGTGGAGTGCACCACCACGTCCGCGCCGAGGGCCAACGGGGTCTGCAGGTACGGCGTGGCGAAGGTGTTGTCCACCACCAGCAGGGCGTCGTGGCCGTGCGCGACCTCGGCGATCGCGGCGATGTCCGAGACCTTCATGAGCGGGTTGGACGGCGTCTCGAGCCAGACCATCACCGGACCCTGCGCGGCCGCGGACTCGACGGCGGCGGCCACCTTCGCGGTGTCCCCCATGTCCACCACCGCGTGGCGGATCCCCCACTTGGCCAGGACCTTGGAGATCAGGCGGTAGGAGCCGCCGTAGACGTCGTTGCCCATCACGATCGTGGTGCCGGGCTCGGCGGCGCCCATGATCAGGGCGGTCTCCGCGGCGAGGCCGGAGGCGAAGGTGAGGGCCAGGGCGTTCGGCGTCCCGTCCTCCCCCACGCCGGCCTCGAGGGCGGCCAGCTGCGTCTGCAGGGCGTCACGGGTCGGGTTGGTGCCGCGGCCGTAGTCGTAGCCGCGGCGCAGCTCGCCCACGCGCACGGGCGCGTAGGTGCTGGAGAGGTGGACGGGCGGGACGACGGCCCCGTACACCTCGTCCAGGTCCTGGCCGGCGTGGACGGCGCGGGTGCCGAACCCGGCGGGGCGCTGCTCGTGCGTGGTCATGCGGTTCTCCTTCCGCGCGCCGGCGGGCGGCGCGTCTGACGTCTTCTTCGGCGGGGCGGGTCTCAGGCGGTCACGTGGGCGAGCACGTCGTGCAGGGTCACGACGCCGGCCACGCGGCCGGCCGAGAGCACCAGCAGGGTGGGGTCCTGGGCGAGGCGGCGGGCGACGGCGCGCAGCGGGGTGCGGGCGCCGATGCACGGCAGCACCGGGCCCATGGCCTCGGCCACGGGGGTGTCCGGGTGCACCCGGCCGGCCGCGAGCGCCTCGCCGAGGGCGGCGGCGGACACGGTGCCGCGGACCTCGCCGATGCGCAGGTCGTGGCGCGGCTCGGCGACCACGGGCAGGGCGTCCACGCCGTAGCGGTTCATGGTGGCCACGGCGTCCGCCACCGAGGTGGTGGGCGAGGCGGTCACGAGGGTGGGCACGGAGCCCGGGAACAGGTCCGCCTTCTCGGTGAGCAGCTCGCCGGCCGTGGCGGCCCAGCGGTCCGCCTCGGCGGGCGCGTCCGCCGCCTGCCCGGCGTCGGCGCCGGCCGCGGCGTCGGCCTGCTCGAGGGCCTCCACCGGCGTGCCGGCGCCGCCGGCGGCCCCCTGCGCGCCGTCGTCGTCCGCCTCGGGTGCCGCCGAGCGCGTGCGGCCGCGGGCCCACTCCGGCAGGACGGTGTCCTGGACGTCGTAGTCGAAGCCGCGCTCGTCCATCCACGGGTCGTTGAAGATCTTGGCCAGGTAGCCGCGGCCGGAGTCCGGCAGCACGATCACCATGACGTCCTCCGGGCCCAGGTCCCGGGCGGCGCGCAGGCCGGCGACGACGGCCAGGCCGGAGGAGCCGCCCACGAGCAGGCCCTCCTCCGCGGCGAGGCGGCGGGTCATGGCCAGCGCCTCGGCGTCCTCCACGGCGATGACCTCGTCCGGGACGGCGGGGTCGTAGTTGTCCACCCACATGTCCTCGCCGACGCCCTCCACGAAGTAGGGCCGGCCGGTGCCGCCGGAGTAGACGGAGCCGCTCGGGTCCGCGCCGATCACGCGCACGGGCCCGGACTCCCGGTCCGCCGAGACCTCCTTGAGGTAGCGGCCGGTGCCGGTGATGGTGCCGCCGGTGCCCGCGCCGATCACCACGTGGGTGACGCGGTGCGCCGTGTCCTCCCAGATCTCCGGGCCGGTGGTCTCGTAGTGGGAGGCCGGGGCGGCCGGGTTGAAGAACTGGTTGGGCTGGTAGGCGCCGGGGATGTCCCGCTCGAGGCGGTTCGCCACGCCGTAGTAGGACTCCTCGGACTCGGGGGCCACGGAGGTGGGGGTCACCACGATCTCCGCCCCATAGGCGGTGAGCACGTCCCGCTTCTCCTGGCCCACCTTGTCCGGGGTCACGAACACGGTGCGGTAGCCCTTGAGCTGGGACACGAGCGCCAGGCCGACGCCGGTGTTGCCCGAGGTGGGCTCCACCACGGTGCCGCCGGGGGCGAGCTTGCCGGCCTTCTCGGCGTCCTCGATCATCTTCAGGGCGATGCGGTCCTTCACCGAGCCGCCCGGGTTCAGGTACTCGACCTTGACCAGGACGGTGGCCTCGATGCCCTCCGTCACGGAGTTCAGCTTCACGAGCGGGGTGCGCCCGATCAGCTCGAGGACGTTCTCGGCGTACTGCATGGGCTGCGCGGGGGTGGGCGCGGAGGTCTGTTCAGTCACCCTCCCCACGCTACGCGAGCCCCCGGACCCGTCAACGGCGGCGCGGACACGCGGGGCAACGGGAGGGCGTCCGAGTCCGGGTGTACGGTGCGGGGCATGAGAGCCCCGGACGCCGTGCGCCGCGTGCGCGTGCCCGTCCCCGTGGACGTCCCGCTCACCCTGCGCCCCCTGCAGCGCGGCGCGGCCGACCCCACGGTCCGCGCCGTCCCGGAGGGCGTCTGGCTCACCCTGCGCGTGCCCGATCAGGGTGCGCCCGCGGGCTCGCCGGGCCGGCCGACGTCGCTGCTCGTCTCCGGCGCGCGGGAGGCGGCGGGGCCCGGGACCGTGGTGACGGCGCGCGCGTGGGGCCCGGGGGCGCGGGCCGCGGTGGCATCCGTGGAGCGGCTGCTGGGCGTGGACGACGCCGGCTGGGACGCCTTCGACGCGCTGCTGCACCCGGACTCGTCGGCCCCGGCGCTGCCGCGGCACGTGCGCGAGGCGCGGCGCACGCGCGCCGGGCTGCGCCTGCCCGCGGCGGGGGCGCTGTCCGGGCAGCTGATCACCGTGGTGCTCGAGCAGAAGGTCACCCACGACCAGGCGCGGCACGGCTGGCGCACCCTCGTGCGGCT
>NZ_JANQCJ010000036.1:0-19574 GCF_024723355.1 Micrococcus sp. HG099
CCGGTAGCCGGCGCCCTCGAAGGCGTCGAGGCGGTCCCAGTGGTCCGGGAGGTCGGCGGAGACGAGCACCTGGGCGGGGACGTCGGTGGTCGCGTGCGCGGGCGCGGTGCCCGCGAGGACGACGCCTGGGTAGCCGGTGGCCGCACCGGTGCCGCTGGCGTGGAGCGTGCCGCGGAGGGTGCCGGGGATCCAGGTGCCGCGCACACCGTCCATGACGTGCGCGTTCGAGCGGCCGGGCGCCAGGGTGCCGTACGCGGCGAGGGCGTGCGGGGCGAGGACCTCGCTCGCGAGGCGGGCGACGGTGCGGGCCAGGCGGATGTCCCGGGAGGTGGGGGCGCGGACGTCGTGGCTGTGCATGCGCACCGCCAGGCGGCCGTAGGACACGGTGAGGTCCGGGTGGTGGTCGGCAGCCTCGGCCGCCTCCCCGATCCGGTTCGCCAGGGCCAGGGCCGTGGCGAAGTCGCCGGTGGCGTAGGTGACGGCGAGCTCGGGCGGGGTGTCGGCGGGGGTGGCGGCGACGGACCAGCCGGCCAGCTCGGACGCGGCCGCGAGCGCGACGGCGACGTCCGCGGGATCGAGCGGACGCAGGGCCGGTGTGGCGGCGAGGTGGTTCAGGGCTGGCGTCATGGAGCCATGATGCTCGGTGAGGTGCGGGGACGGGGCGCCTGTGCGACGCGGCCGCCGGCGATCACGTGACGAGCCCCGGGTCCGGCGGGTTGCCGTAGGTGCGCAGGGCCGCCCCGTAGGGCAGCGGGAGGCCGTGGCCCTGCGCCCAGCTGACGAGGACCTCGATGGTCTCGGCGACGGTGGTCTCCAGCCGGTGCCAGTCTGGGTCTGCCTCACCGCAGACCGTGGCGGTCCACCAGAGGTCGGTCGCTGGAGCGGGCGAGGCCATCCACTCGACGGCCTCACGGGGCGGTTCGAGGAGCTCGATGGTGCCGGCGGTCCGGTCCGTATCGACGGCGTCGGGGATGCTGCTGCGCGTGCTCATCGGAACATCTTCAGGACGTCGCCCAGGCCGACCGTGGTGCGCCGGTAGACGGCGTTGTAGGCGGCGCGCTTCGGATCGCGCAGCCAGCCCATCCCCTTGCGGCCGTAGCCGGGGATGACCTTGCGCTTGATAGCACGCTTGGCGCGGCCCGTGGTGCGGGCCTTGAAGGACTTCTTCAGGCTGGGCTTGCGGAGACCGATCTTCATGGGGCGAGCCTAACGGGGGCCCTGAGGCCAGATCGTCCCGAGGTGTCAGGGCCGCTTGCCCTGCCACTCTTGGATCACCCGCCGCATGCTGTTCCCGTGCTCCTTGATCTGGGGGACGTCCCAGTCGCCCTCGGCGTGAAGGATGCCGGCCATGAGCTGGAACTTGAGGCTCTGCTCGTCCGAAGAGTACTGCTTCACCTTCGAGACGGGCATCAGGTTGTTCCGCTGGGAGTTCTCGCGTCGGCCCATGATGCACAGGTTCCCGAAACGGTTGACGTCCTCCGCGGTCAAGGCCTCCTGCTCCTCACCCGGAACCACGGGGTAGAAGTGCTCCACCGAGGTTCGGTACCGGAACCGGAAGGCGTCGGCGCGCCGGCGGAGCACCTCCTGTTCGACATCGCTGAGGGGCTCCCGCAGATGTCCCCGTTCCATGGGCGATGTCCGGCCTGCGTCCCAGAGGATGTAGTCCAGGGCGTTGAAGACGAAGTTGGGGACGTTGACGCCGGCATCCCAGGTCTTGTCCGCCTCGTAGGCGCGGAGGCGCTCCCGCGCCAGATCTTCCAGCATGTGCTGGAACGCCACGCCGTCCACACCGTCCACCGGCTGCGCATCCAGCCATCGCAGGATGCGGTACAGGAAGTACTTGGACGTGCGGCGCGTGTCGGTGACCTGGAACATGGCCTGAAGGTTCCGGACGGCGTCCTGGACCTGCGGATCCTGGAAGGTGTTCTTCACACCGAGCCGCCGGCGCGGAGAGCGCTCGCCGGACTCCGTCTCGAGCTTCTGAGCTCGGCTGAGCACCCAGTTCTCCTCGTCCGCCTGTGTTCCCGTCGTCGCCAGAGTCCTGATCACATAGGTGTCCAGCAGAAGGCGCATGCGGAGCAGCGTCACGAGGAAGCGCTGAGACCAGGCCGCGTCGTCTTGGCCGTGCTGGGCGAACTGCTCCAGCAGGGAGCCGTCCTCGAGCCGCACGGCCCCCGTCGAGTCCTGGCCCCACCGCGGCAGGCCGGGCTCGGCCCCCTCACCCTTCTCCTGCATCACGCGCAGCACATGCAGCAGCAAGTTCGGGAAGTCGACGATGGTCCCGTAGGCGCCGGTATCGGCGTCGTCCTGGCGTTGGTCGGACGAGGGCCCGGACTCCACGGCAGTCTGCCCGGCGGCCAGCAGAGCCCCAATGATGGTGCGGGCGCCCGCCGCCGTCGCGGTCTGGCTCGGCGCGAGAGCTGCCCGCAGCGACGCGAAATCCCGCGTGAGGAGGGCCGACCAGGACCTGCCGAAGACGGCGTCTCTTGCCGCCTCACCGCCATCCTTCGGCCGCTCCGTCGAGAACTGGAGCTGGAGGTGGCGGTCCAGAACGGCGCAGGCGTCCCAGACGTGCGCGAACACCTTCCGGTCCGTGGCGTCCTGGAGAGGCCGCATCAATGTGGCCTTCAGGATCTCGTGCTTGGCGAGCTGCTCACCGCGGGTGTTCATCACCTCGAAATAGTGGTTGAGGTCCGTGCCCTTCGGAAGTTCGGTGCGCAGCAACCGGACATGCTTCCAGAGGTACGCGAGGTCGTCGCCGTCGAACATCACCTCCTGATCGTCTGCCGGAGTTTGCTGGTCCATGGCCCGCCTGCAGGCCGCAGCGATCGTCTCGACGGCGACCCCGATGGCGTCCACCTGGAACGACGTCCCGGCTGGGGCGCCCCGACGGCGGAGGGTCGCGAGGTCCTCCCCGGCCTCGGGGCGCCCTTCGTAATCCAGGACGGCCAACGCCCGGGGGTCGAGGACACCGGCACGGATGACACGCTCCGCGACGGCCGTCAGCACCGTCAGCGTGGTCAGGCGCTGCTGCCCGTCGACCACCTCGTCGATCGGCACGCGCTCGGGGGTCGTGGCTCGGTTCACCACCAGCGAGCCGAGGTAGTAGTCGGCCAAGGCTCCCTGCGTATCCGGCTTTTCCGAGCGGAGGCGAGCGCGGCGCACGTCCGTGAGCAGTGTCGAGATCTCGACCTGCGTCCAGGCGTAGGCCCGCTGGTAGACCGGCACCCGGTAGTGCCGGGCGGCGGTGAAGACCTCCTCGATCGTCAGCGCTTCAGGCGAGTGCTTCTCAGTCTGCATCGTGGGCTTCCTCCGTGTCCCAGGGCGTGTCCGAGTAGAGACGCTCCACCGGGGAGGCCTCGTCCACGTACGGCCCGGGGAGGGCCGCCACGCGCCCGGTGACGGCGGCGGGGTCCAGGCTGCTCCTCATCAGGCGGAACAGGTTGACCCGGTCCTCCAGGTCCGGCGCCCCGTGCTGGCCCAGCGCGTGAAGTTCCACGGAGCGCGGGTAGACCCGCATCAACCGCGTTCTCAATGCGAAGGCATGCCGTGCGAGCACGAGAGCGGCGCGCTCGATGTCGTGGTCGCCGAACCGGTCCGCGTAGGCCAGCAGCAGCGCTCCGTAGAGCTCCTGTGTGTAGCGGTAGCCAGCGCCGGTACCGGTGGCCCGGACGAGCCGGGTGATCGTCTGGAATCGCCTGTTCTCACTCCCACGACGGGCGTCGTCCCCGGCAGTCTGCTCCGCGTCCGTCGCGGAGACGCCGAGGGCCCTCGCGAGCCGGGTGTAATGGTGCACCAGGCGGAAGAACATCTCGCCGTCGGTGACGGGCTGGGTCAGCTGGAACGGGAATTCCAGCGGAGGAAGGGCACCGTGCGCGATCAGCGCGGCGTTTCGCCCGTTGTAGTCGTCCACGTGGGCCTTGGCCATGAGAAGCCCGTGCGCCCAGGGCAGTCGGCCGAGGCCCGTCGGCCCCGCGGAGATCCCCTTGAACGCTCCGATCCGGGACGCGGTGAAGCCGTCGCGCGGCAGGGACTCACCGGCGCTCCAGCGGAGGATCGGATAAAGCAGACGCGAGAAGAGATGGTGGATCTCGACCGGCGGGGTAGCTTCCCACTCCCGCACGGCCGCGAGGATCGCCGCCCGGTCCGATGTGGCCTCACCATAGGCGCGGAGGTGGTAGGCCTTCAGCAGGTCGGTGGGCAGGAGCGCCCGGCCGCGGGTGTTCTGCGAGTCGAACATCTGGAAGGCCGCGTCGAGGTCGCTGACGATCAGGCGCACCAGCGTGCAACGGTCCAGGAAGTAGTCCGCGAAGTCCTCGACCTCGGCGCTGTCCCAGGACCGGAATGTCTGCAGGATGAGGCGGTGGTTCTCGACGACGTGGCGCTCCGACACGTCCCGGCGGCCCGGCGGCAGCTCGATGGCGGCCGCGCTGTCCAGGGCCGCACGCTGGTGCTCGGCGCGTTCGGCGGTGTCGCCCAGGACCTCCTGCAGTGCGAGCGCGATCAGGGCGAAGGTCATGTACCGCTGCTGGCCGTCGACGATGTCCAGCCAGCCGTCCTCGGCGTGCACGATCATGGTGCCGATCCGGTAGGACGCGGCCGCACGGAAGCGACGGATGTCCTCGACGAGCTGTACAGCGTTCTTCGTGGACCAGGTGTAGGGACGCTGATATTCGGGGATACGGAGACGAGGGTCGCGCAGTGCGTCCGCGACGGTCATGACGTTCGCGGTCAACGACCCAGAGCGCCCCGTCCCCGGCCCTGGGGCGTCGTTCTGGGCACCCCGCGGATGGTCGACGGCGGCATCCAAGGCGGTCGGCCGCGTCCTCATCAGGCGTCGTCTTCCATGGGCTCCGGCGCGGCCGAGGCGGCCTCGACCTCGCCGAGGGTGCGCCCATCCGGCGCCCGCCATGAGGACGGCCCGCTCATGCTCCCGCCGGCCACGAATCCGGCCGCGGCCGAGGAGCTGGTGAAGGAGACGTCCTCGGTCAGCACCCCATCGGCACCGATGTGGTCGGCGAAGCGCTCCCGGCCCGCTCGGACACCGGGGGGTGCGCTGGGCCGCAGCCCCTCCATGAGGCCGCTGCCCCGCAGGACGACGAACCCGTCCGGCGTCGGGTGTCCCTGGGCTCTGACGCCGTTGACCGTCATGGTGAACAGGGTGCGCTTCGGCTCCGCTTCGGGCGCCTGGGTGGTCCGGCCCGCCGCGGCCGCGGCATGTGAGCCGTCGGCGCTCTCGAAGACGCGGTGCCCCAGGGCGCTGATCAGGAGCTTGGCCTTGTCGGCGTACTCCTCCAGCTCCGCCCTCTTCTCCTGCGTGACGTTGCCCTGGGAGGGTGCCACCGCATTGTCCACGGTGAAGCGCCCGGCCGTGGTGGCCGCCTGGTGGAAGTAGTGCTCCAGGTAGGTCACCTCCGTGGGGCCGAAGGTGTCCCCGAGGGTGGAGAGGAGAATGGCCCGGTTCCAGAAATCGTGCGCCTCCCTCCGGACGTGCTCCCGGATCCTGCCCACCAGGCCGTTGCCGTTGGCCCGCCCGACAGCCTGCCCGACGTAGACGACGTCGCCGCCGGAATCGGCGTCCTGCCCCAGCAGCAGGTACACACCGGTGCCTTCGAACGCCTCGGGATGTCCGTCCGCGTTGAGGCTGGTGCGTGGCACCACATAGACGAGGCCCGTCCAGTTGTCGAGGGTGCACTTCAGTCGACCGGTGGGTGCACCGTCCATCAGGAAGACCTGCAGTGTCTTGGGATGTGCCATCTCAGTTCCCCTTCCGGACGCGCGACGGCGTCGCGCTCGCCCTCTCATCGACGGAAGTGCCCTGCAAAAGGGCCGTTTCGTCAGCGAAAACGGCGGACCGTCCATGAGCAACATCCACCGGCCCAGCCCCCTTGCTCCGCACCTTCCAGTACAGGTACTCCCCGATCGCGGCAACGATCATCTTGGACGGGTCCCCGCCCCTGCCCACGATGTCCGTCATCTTCGCGAAGGCGTCCTCATTCGCGTACACGGCGCCCATCGCTGACCGTTCCAGGTTCGGGCTCGCCAGGAACTGTTCCAGCGAGTTCGCTCCGGCCTGCCCGAGCAGCTTCTCGTCCTCCATGAGCGGCGCCACGAGGGCACTGACCCACGCCTCCTGCTGGGACGGTGAGGCATCCACGCCTTCACCGGCGAAGATCTCGTTGATCTTCTCGATCACTTCCTCCAACGGCCCGCGCTGCTTCTCACGCACCTGCCCGCCTCCCACAGCAGTGGTCCCCTTCAGCGCGGCCCCACCGGTCAGCCCGATGTCCCCCGAGGACGTCTTCTTCTGCCGGATGCTCACCAGCTGCACATCGCTCAGGTCGATCAGCTCCTCACCGCCGGGCTGATCGCCCACGAGCTGCACCAGGTGCCGCAGGAACAGCGCCCGCTTGTAGTGCTCGGTGTCCCCGAACTCGTAGATCTGGGAGAGGAAGTCGTAGAGGCTGACGAAGGACCGCATGTCCTTGCGCACCAGCACGAGCTCGTTCACGCGCGTCTCGTCCTGGTTCATCCGCGCATGCGCCAGCTCCTTGCGGAACCGGTACGCCACGGGCTCCAGCGCGGCCTGCAGGCCCTCCTGCCCGCTCCCCGGCTTCCACGCCACCCACACCTCGGCGAACGCGTCGACCTCGTCCCAGTCGTACACGCCCGCGGCGTCGAGCTTCGTCCCCAGGTCATGGATCAGGTTCGGGTCCGTCACCGTCTCCAGCTTCGCGCCGGCGTAATACGGCTCGAAGGCGGCCTGGATGTCGTCTTCGGAGTTCACGAAGTCCAACACGTAGGTGGTGTCCTTGCCGGGCGCCGCGCGGTTCAGGCGCGACAGCGTCTGCACGGCCAGCACGCCGGAGAGCTTCTTGTCCACGTACAGGGCGCAGAGCTTCGGCTGGTCGAAGCCGGTCTGGTACTTGTTGGCCACGATCATCACCTGGTAGCCGTCCCCGTCGAACGCCTTCGCCAGGTCGCCGGTCACGGACGGGTTCATGGACCGCTCGGTGACCTTCTCGAGCCCGAAGTCGTCGTCGGTGATCTCCCCGGAGAAGGCCACCAGCGTGCCCACGTCCGTGTACCCCATGTCCTGGATGTACTGGTCCATCTGGCGCTTGTACCGGACGGCGGCGGCGCGGGAGTCGGTGACCACCATGGCCTTGGCCTGCCCGTCGAGCAGTCCGGCCACGTTGGCGCGGAAGTGCTCCACGATGATCTTGACCTTCTGCGCGATGTTCGTCGGGTGCAGCTTGACCCACCTCATGAGCTTCTTGCTCGCCTCGGTCTGGTCCACTTCGGTGGTCGACTTCCCGACGGCGGCCCGGTCCCCTTCCGGACGGAACTCGCCCTTCTGCCCGGCCAGGGCCAGCTTGAAGGCGGTGTCGTAGTTGGTGAAGTTCTTCAGCACGTCGAGGATGAACTCCTCCTCGATGGCCTGCTGCATGGTGTACCGATGGAAGGAGGCCGGGATCTCCTGGCCCTTCTCGTCGTACTCGCCGGAGGGGCGGCCGAACATCTGCAGGGTCTTGTCCTTCGGGGTGGCGGTGAAGGCGAAGAAGCTGATGTTCTGCGGGCGTCCGGTGGCGGCGACCTCGGCGGCGAGGATGGACTCGGTGTCCGCCTCTCCGCCGTCTTCGAGGTCGGCCTGCTCGTCCGGGGTGAGGACGCGCTTAAGCTTGGCGGCGGCGGAGCCGGTCTGGGACGAGTGCGCCTCGTCCGCGATCACCGCATAAGTGCGGCCGGCCAGGGTGGAGTCGCCCTTGAGCAGCTCGAGGACGGCCGGGAAGGTCTGCAGCGTCACCACGATGATCCGGTTGCCCTGCAGCAGCGTCTGCTTCACCAGGGCGGACTTGCTGGTCACGTCCCCGCCCAGGTTCTTCCGGTCCACGGCCACGACCGTGCCGGAGGTGCGCTCGATCTGCCGCACGGCCTCTTGCAGCTGGTCATCCAGCACGGTGCGGTCGGTGACCACGATGACCGAGTCGAACACCCGCTGCTCGTCCACTCCGTAGGTGGAGAGCAGGCGGTGGGCGGTCCAGGCGATGGTGTTGGTCTTGCCGGAGCCGGCGGAATGCTCGATCAGGTAGGACTTGCCGGCGCCCTCCTCACGGACGGCGGCGAGCATTTTCGAGACGGCCTCCCACTGGTGGAAGCGCGGGAAGATCAGCGTGGACTTCCGGCGCGAGCGGCCGTGCTCGTCCTCCACGGTCTCCTTCTTGAGGAAGACGAACTTCTGGAGGATCTCGAGCCAGGTGTCCCGCTGCAGGATCCGCTCCCACAGGTAGGCCGTGGAGGAACCGCCGTTCGGGTTGAGCGGGTTGCCGGCGTGGCCGTCGTCGCCCTGGTTGAAGGGCAGGAAGAAGGTGCTCTTTTCGGCCAGCTCGGTGGTCATCCAGACCTCGCGGTTGGAGACGGCGAAGTGGACCACGGCGCGGGTGCCGAACCCGAACAGCGGTGTGGCCTTGGGGTTGCGATCGCGGTATTGCTTCTTCGCGTGGCCGATGGACTGGGTGGAGTCGGTCTTCAGCTCGATCGTCGCCATGGGCAGGCCGTTGACGAAGAGCACCAGGTCCACGGACTCGGATTCGTGCGCCCCGGTGAAGTGGACCTGACGCGTCACGCGCAGCCGCATGCGCTGATAGGAGGCGACGGCGGCCGGGTTCAGGTTCGTGGCCGGCCGCGGCTCGGCCATGCGCAGGGTGGCGGAGGTGCCGACCTTGAAGCCCTTGCGGAGCACGTTGAGGGTGCCGCCGACGCCGGTGTCCTGCGGCTTGTTCAGCACGTCGATCAGGCGGGTGGTGATCTGGTCCCGTTGCGCCTGCTGAGCCGAGGCCGGAGCATCGGCCTTCACGAGACGCCCGTAGTCCTCCGGCTGGTTCTCGGCCAGCCAGGCGTGGACGTCCTCCGGGAAGATCGCGTTCTTGCGGTCGTAACCGTCATCGTTGGCCGAGTAGAGCCAGCCGTGCCTCTCCAGGTATTCGCAGATGAAGGTCTCGAGCTCGCTCTCGTTGTGGATGGCCATGGCGGTCAGTCCTCCGTGGGGATCTCGATCTGGCCGGTGACGGCGGCGGTGATCAGCGCGGCGCGCCGCTCCTGAGCGAGCTCGATGAACCGCTCCGCCTTGGCGATGAGCGCGTCGATCTTCGCGGTCTCGCGGTCGAGGTGGTCAGCGATCTCGCGCTGCTCCTCGAGGGGTGGCACAGGGAACACCTCTGAAAGGAACGACACCATGTCGAGGTTCTGGATGCCCGTAGTCTGGTTCACCGACTTCCAAGTGAGACCGGACGTATACGCACCGTTGAGGGCATAGAGCCAGAAACGCTGGTGCTGCCCCGTGGCAAGCCTCAGACGCACGATGAAGTTGGCAAAGATCGACTCTTCGTCAGACTCGTAGCTGACCACGAAACCCACCGGGTTGATGCCCGTGCCGCCCGACTTCTCCATCAGGAGATCGCCACGCCGAAGCGCCGCTTTGGCCCTCTCTGACGGAGTAACGCTGCGGATCGTCGGCGCCGTTCCAACGCTCAGGGTGGGGCGGTCAAAGTCTGCAACCCGCACGACTCGCACGTCGGTGCCATCGCCGACCTCATCAGAGCCCCAATAGCCGGATTGCACATCGGTCAAGATGCGCTTAACCGGTAACTCCGACCAGTGTGCAGGTATGTCCTTGAGCCACGAGGATGAGGACTCTCCACGGTCTCCCTTCGTCTGCATCCCTGACGTGGCCGCGACGATGGCCGTTGCGCGACGACGGCGCAGGCCCGCGACGAGGCCCCGCTGTTTGTCGATCAGGGCGTCGATCGTGGCGGTCTCGCGGTCGAGGTAGTCGGCGATTCGTGCCTGGTCTGACTCGTTATCCACGGGGATCGACAGAGTGGACACCCACTCAGCAGTTACTCGGCGCAGATTCCCCACTCCCTGCAGGACGGTCTCTCCCTCACTGAGGACCGGCTGCGTTCGAAGGAAGTAGGCAAGATACCTGGGTTCGATTTCACGGGGCCGGAGCACATGCACCTCAGTCGTGGCGAGTCCTGCCGCTGTCGGCAGGTCATCAGCCACGAACACGCGGCCAGCCTCGAACGTCGGAGTGATCTTGGGCATCACCACGTCGCCACGACGCAAGACGGTGTATCCCCCCGTGTTCGCCGGTTTGGTGAACTCGTACCGGCGCCGACCGTCCGGCCAGACCGCTTCGAGGGGAAGGAAGGTGACCTCATCGTCCCCCAAGCCACGCAACTCGGGAACAGGTGGATTGACTTGAGCGACGCGGCGCAGTTGCATGCTCACCGCTCGACCTCCTGCAGCAGCTCGATGATCTCGGCCGTGAGCTGCTTGAGCTCGGCGTCGATCTCCTCGAGCGGGCGTGGCGGCACGTACTTATAGAACAGCCGGGTGAAGGGGATCTCGTAGCCGATCTTCGTCTTGGACTCGTCGATCCAGGCGCCGGGCACGTGGGGGGCCACCTCGGCTTCGAAGTACTCGTGGATGTCCCGGCCAAAGGGCACGAGTTCCGTGTCCCGCAGCGAGGTGTCCGGCTCCGGCTCGCCCTTCTTGTTCGTCACCACCTCCGCCTCGGGATCGTGCACGCCGATCGCCCCGGTTAGGGCCTTCACCAGCGGGGCGCCGGCGGTCACGTTGTGTTCCTTCAGCGCCTTCTTCAGTTCCAGCACGAAGGTGGGCTGGTGGTCCCAGACCCGGCCACGCAGGGAGGCGAGGGCGGTCTCGAGAGCTGACCGGCCGTCGTCGGGAAGCTTGTCCACCGGCTTGGTGGCGAGCGCCGCCGCGATGGTGGCGTCCTCCACCTCGAAGCGCAGCTGCAGCGGGCGCTCCACGGTGATCTCCCGGTAGCCGAAGTCCTGCGCGGTGAGGACCTTGGAGAACTCGGCGTTGGCCTCGGACTGGGCGTCGAAGTCTCGGTAGATGTCGAGCACGCGCTGGCGGTCTGCCTTGGACAGCTCCTTGTTCTTCGAGCCCACGTTGCGGCGCAGCTTGGTGAAGAACGTGCGGGCGTCGATCAGCTGCACCTTGCCGCGGCGCTCTGCCGACTTGTTGTTGTCCAGCACCCACACGTAGGTGGCGATGCCGGTGTTGTAGAACATGTCCGTGGGCAGCGCGACGATCGCATCCACCAGGTCCGACTCCAGCAGCCAGCGCCGGATCTCGGACGGGCCCGAGCCGGCCCCGCCCGTGAACAGCGGGGAGCCGTTGAGGACGATGCCGGCCCGGCCCCCGCCCTCCGAGACCGGGCGGAGCTTCGAGGCCACGAGCTGGAGGAACAGCATCTGGCCGTCGCTGATGGCGGGGGTGCCGCCCGGGAAACGGTTCGTGGCGCCACCGGCGGCGATCTCCTTCTCCACCGCGGTGCGGGAGGCCTTCCAGTCGCCGCCGTAGGGCGGGTTGGAGAGGACGTAGTCGAAGCGCTCAGTCAGGTGGGCGTCGTTCTTGAGGGTGTCCCCACGGGCGATGCCGTCCGCGTCCTGGCCCTTGCCGAGCAGCTCGGACTTGCAGATCGCATAGGACTGGTCATTGAGCTCCTGCCCGAACAGGCGGACCTCCGCGTTCGGGTTCATGGCGCGCAGACGCTCGTCCAACAGGGACAGCATGCCGCCGGTGCCGGCCGTGGGGTCATAGACGGTGCGGACCGGGTAGCCGGTGAGGACGTCGTCGTCGTTGGCAGTGAGCAGGTCCACAAGGAGCTTCACCGCGTCGCGCGGGGTGAAGTGCTCACCGGCGGTCTCGTTGGAGGCGGCGGCGAAGCGGCGGATCAGGTCCTCGAAGAGGGTGCCCATCTCCGCGTTGGAGACGGTCTCCGGGGAGAGGTCGATGGAGGCGAACTGCTGCAGGACCAGGAAGAGGCGGTCATGCTCGTCCAGCTTGGCGACCGTCTTGTCGAACTCGTAATAGGTGAACAGGTCCGCCACGTTCTGGGAGAACCCGTCCACGTAGGCCAGCAGGTTCGTGCGGAGCAGGTCCGGCTCCTGCAGGATGCGGTCCAGGGTGAAGGGGCTGAGGTTGTAGAATGTCAGGCCCGTGCGGGACTGCACCAGGTTGTCCAGGACGAAGTCCGGATGCCCCTTGGCCGCCAGCTCCGCGAAGAACTCCCGGTGCTGGGCCATGACCGCCTCCATGCGGCGCAGGATGGTGAGCGGAAGGACGAGCGTGCCGTACTGGTTCGGCTTGAACACGCCCCGGAGCTGATCCGCGATCCCCCACACGAAGTTCGAGAGGTTCTGGGGAGAGGTGGGCATGGCGTCGTGTTCCTTCGTCAGATGGGATGGCGGGCAGATCAGTTGTTCAACGCGAGGTGCGCGGCATGGTCGCGGAGGTACTGGCGGAGCTCCGGTGTGGCAAAGCGCCACCGGCCGTCGTCGCCGACCTGGACCATGCCCGCACTCTCCAGGCGGCGGCGATACACCGCGAGATAGTTGGTGGCCCTGCCGATCCGCGCGGCGATTGCCCCGGGGCTGCTCGGTCCCTCGTCCTGGCACATCGCCACGAGGATCGTACGGTCCACGTCGGAGAGGTCCTGCAAGGCGGGCGCATGGACCAGATTCCCGATCTTCCTCCGAGCGACAGCGATGCCCTGGGCCGCATGGTCCGCCGTGATCGTGCCTTCCCGGCCGATGCGCCACACGTGATACCCGACCAACTGGATCATGAACGGATAGCCGCCCGTCGCTTCGGCACAGGTCTGCGCGACCTCGGGCGCCCATGACCGCTCGAAGTCCGCGACGGTCATCTCGAACGCCTCCTGCACCAGGTCCACGTCCACCGCGCCGAGGTCGAGTCGTTCAGCCCGGCGGAGGAATGTGCTGACGCGTGGCCGCTGGGCGTTGTCCGCGATCATCTGGTCGACCGCCTGCGGGATCCCGGCCATGACGAGGACGATCTCGGCCTCGTCCCGGATGAGGTGCTGCACCACGGCAGCCAGCTGATCGAGCTCGTCCGATCCGATGGTGTGGATCTCGTCCACGGTGATCATCACACCGGCGCCCTGGAGCAG
The DNA here is from genome assembly GCF_024723355.1 of Micrococcus sp. HG099. NCBI lineage: Bacteria > Bacillati > Actinomycetota > Actinomycetes > Micrococcales > Micrococcaceae > Micrococcus > Micrococcus sp. HG099. Next base: position 13,010 of record NZ_JANQCJ010000036.1, read on the forward strand.
CGGGGCACCGAGCAGTCTTGTGAGCTCCTGGCGGAGTTCGAAGGGGTCCTGGGGCGGAGGGGCGAACGTGGCACCGGCCTGCCATCCCCCCGGCAGCCCGTAGGTCCGCCCGACGATCTCGGTGGGATCCTCGACGCCGGCAGCGATCCGTTCCCGACGCGCGGCGCGCGCGAGTCGGTCGATCATTCCGGACGTCGCCGTCTCGTCCAGCACGACCCACTTACGGTCACGCGCGATGGATCCCATCTTCGTCAAGAGGACGGTCTTGCCCACACCGCGGGCACCCGTCACGAACTGCAGGCGACCCGGAGCTCCCGGCCCGTCCTCGAGGGCGTCACGGAAGTCCTCGAGCACCTGTCCACGACCCACGAGGACAGGAGGCGTCGAACCGGCTGACGGCTTGAACGGATTCGGCACGCGGACTCTCCCGGCTGGCGACATGACAGGTCGTTTGCGAGTTTTGCAGGTTTTGCAGGTTTTGCAAGGGAGATGCGCTCGAGAGTCCGGCCCCGCCCTGCCGTCACCCCTCCAGCCCGAGCTCCACGTCCCCGACCCACGGCTCCGCGAATCCTTCGTACGTCCCGTCCTTCAGTGCGATGGCCAGCCACTGGTCCACGTAGTGCTTGAACACCTCGTCGCCCTGCGGGAGGATGTACCCCTTCTGGAAGTAGTCGAAGGGCTCGTCCGGGTTCGCGGCGCACAGCTCGGGGTGCTCGTGGTCGATGTAGAGGACCTCGGAGCGGTCTGTGGTCATCACGTCCGCTTCGCCGGCCGCGAGCGCGTCGAACACCGTGAGGTTGTCGTGCGTCAGCAGCTCGCCCTGGGGGTAGTGCTCCCGGGCGAACTTCTCGTTGGTGCCGCCCTCCGGGAAGATCGACCGCACGCCCGGCCGGTTGATCTCCGCCACGGTGTCGTACTTCTCCACGTTCTCGCAGCGGGTGATCGGCGTCTTGCCGTCCTCCTGGGTGGGGACGGTGAAGTACACCTGCTCTGCGCGCTCCGGGTTCAGGGAGATGCCCCCGACGGCGACGTCGCACTTCCCCGCCGTGTAGTCGTCCATGAGCGTCTTCCAGCTGGTCTTCACGAACTCCGGCTCCACGCCCATGGTCTCGGCGAGATCGCGGGCCATGTCCACGTCGATGCCCTTCCACTGGCCGCCCTCAGTCTGCTCCGTGAAGGGCGGGTAGTCGCCGGTGGAGCAGACACGCAGCGTGCCGGCCTCCTTGATGCGTGTGAGCGCGGAGTCGGCGGCAGGTGCATCGGATGCCTCGGCGGATTCCGACGACGACGACGGCGCAGCGGCCTGGCCGCACCCGGCGAGGGTGAGCGTCAGGGCGACGCCGAGGGCCGCCGTCGTGAGTCGGTAGCGGGTAGGGCGGAAGGTCATGATCGGCTGGCTCTCTCGACGACGGCATGTGAGTCCCGTCACCGTAGCCCAGCACCATGCACCCCAACCGCCCCGCACCCGATAAATACACAACACTCGCCTTGCGTATCTCACTGAGGTGTGCCTTACTGGTTCTCGGACCCCCCGCCGGAAGGACCCCCATGGCCCACGCCTCCATGCACCCCGCCCATCCGCTGCCGCCCGTGGCGCCCCGTCGCCTGCTGCTGGCCCAGCGGCTGCTCCGCGGCGAGGGCTCCGTCGAGGTCACGGCCTTCCGCGCCGGCGAGACGCTCACGACGGCCGTCCACGGCGTGAGCGCGGACGGCCGCCTCGTGGTCGCCCACGTCCCCAACCTCCTCGGCTCGCTCGGCGCGTTCCACACGCCCGCGCCGCTGGACGTGCGCGTGGACGTCCTGCGCGACGCCCTGGACCTCACGCTCCCCACCCGCCTGGCGTCCGTGCATCTGCTCGGCACCCTGCGCTGGTGCCGGGACTCGGCCGAGGTCGCGGAGCTGGGACTGCGCGGTCGCGTCGCGGACCTCGTGGCCGACGTCGGCCCGCGGGTGCGCGTGGGCGTCATCGAGACCCAGCGGATCCTGCTGCACGACGTCGACGGCGTCGCCGTGTTCTGCCGCCACACCCTGCCGCTCACGTCGCGCGGACTCGTCGACCAGGTCGAGCTCGCGGACCTGGCGGACGACGTGCTGGGCACCGCCCCCGAGGTGCTCGCGGACCTGGCCGACGCCGTCGCCCTGGGTCTGCTACCGGGCGAGAGCACCCCGTTGCAGGTCGGCACCGAACCCCGGTCCGAGTCCCCCGCCCACGCCCTGGACGCGGACGAAGCCGGGGTGACCCTGCTGCGCGTCCGCGACGGCGAGACCACCGCGGTGCACGTGGCCCTGCCTGATGCGGGCCGACTCGACCACAGCCCCCGGCACGCCTGGCGGCGACTGCTGGACGCGATCCCGGCGCGGGTCGCCCACCCCTGAGGGGCGTCGTCAGTCGATCGTGTAGGTGGCGCAGGTGGCCACGTCCGTGACCTCGATGCCCTTGGCGGTGCAGGCGAGGTCGGCGTTGTAGGTGCACTCGAGGCGATGGCACGCACCGACGGTCGAGGTGCCCTCGGTCACCGGGCGGCGGACGTCCAGCTGGACGAAGGTGCCGCAGCCGGGCGTGCGGTCGGAGCCGGCGACGGTGATGGCCAGGGCGTTGCAGGACGTCTCGGCATTGAAGGCGCAGGCACTGGCGGCGCAGGAGCTGACGGTGGCGGTCATGGTAGGTCCTTCCGGTTCGGGCCCGCCCCGGACTGGGACGGTGCTGCTGGAATCGAGATTACCCCGGCCCACGAATAGCACAAGAGGGGTGAGACTTAGTCCATAGAGGATTAGCGCAAATGAATTTTGCGCATTGTCGCGTGCCGTATGGACCGACGTCGTGCCCGCCCCTACCCGGAATCTTCTGCATCTCTGGCCCTTCTGGCGACCACGCGCCCACTCAGAAGGGTCAGATGCGCCGACGATCCGCCGTCCTCGCCTCCTGAGCAGCCCGCAAGATCGCCCTCATGGCCGCCGTCGGAGAGGGCCACCCGTTCAAGCACCGCCTCCTGGCCGCGGCATCCGGCCTGGCCCAGCCGAAGTACCCCATGGGCGCGATGAGCACCTATCGGACGAGGCCCTCCTGCGCGCCCGGGACGAGCGCGTGGGCGTCGACACCGCGGCCAAGCGGTGCGACACGCCGCCGTTTCCCGAACGAAAACGCTCGGCGGGCCGGCGTCGTCATCCGGATCGGGCCGGGGCGCCCCGCGAGGGACAGCACGTCCGCCGCACGTGTCGCGTCGGCGAGAACGCTGGGCTCAGACCTTCCCCTTGAGCAGTCGGTGCCAGTAGATCCGGGGCTGGCCGAACCGGTCGAAGGCCGCCGTGCTCTTCCGCGGCTTCGTCAGGTCTACGCCGGGGATCGACCGGTCCTCGGAGCCGTCGCGGACGTGCTCGTCCAGGACCAGCTCGTCCCGGCTGACCATCACGGGGATCACGGTGTAGCCGTCGTACTTCTGGAGTGGCTTCCCCGCGTCCGCGGCCTGGATGTTCTGGGCCAGGACCTTGACCTGCCGCCGCAGGGCACCGCCGGAGGACCGTGTGCCCAGGGCGGCGGCGTCGCCCAACGCCCACACGTGCGGGTGCACGGGATGCCGCAGGGTCGCGGGATCCGCGGCCGCCAGGCCGGCCTCGCCGTCGTCCGCCAGGCCCGCCTCGGCGATGAACTCCGGGGCCCGCACCACGGGCGTGATGTACGCGGCCGCGACGTCGGTGATCCGCTCACCGGTGTTGAGCACCACCTCGCGGGCCTCGTGGTCCACGGCGTTCACCTCTGCGTCGGCGTGCACACGGATGCCGTACCTCGCCACGGCCTCGGCCAGAGCGGGGTCGATGGTCTGCCGGTCCAGGATCCGGCCGTACGGGGTCACCAGGTGGACATCCACGTCCGGCAGGATCCCCGTGCGCTCCCACGCCGCGCAGGCCAGGAACAGCGCCTTGAGCACGGTGCCGCCGCACGAGGAGGGCTCAGCCGGCACATTCGCCACCACACGGTCCCCCGCGGCCACACGCGACAGCAGCGCCCGGGCGGCGTCCACGTGCTCGGGCACGTGCGCACTCGCCGCCCATCCGGCGGCGTAGGCCTCACGCAGCCCGTCGATCGCACCCCACCACGGGGTCAGCCCCGGGCAGAGCACGAGGTGGCGGAAGCCCACGGTCAGCCCGGTGCTCGTCACCGCGGTCCGTTCCTCGGCGTCCACGGCCACGACGTGGTCCGGGATCCATTCGACCCCGTCCGGGATGACGGCCCGCATCGGCCGTTCGAACCGGGCCATGTCCGCCTGCCCGCCCGCCGCGTAGTTCAGCATCGGCCGGTAGCGGTGCAGCTGTTGGCCGTCGGCGATGGCGACCCGACCCTGCCGCTTCCGCCGCAGTGCGGCGGCCAAGGACACGCCGGCGTTGCCGCCGCCGACGATCAGGATGTCGTACTGCTCGGTCACGTGGTCCTCCGTGGGGTGACGGGGTCAAGGGAACGGTACGACCGCCCCCGCAGACGTGCTCCGCGGCAGACGGGACGTGCCGCCCATCCTCCACTGGGGGCGGGGCCGGCGCTAGGCCGCGAGGCCCAGCAGCCGCAGCTGGTCGGCGTACTTGCGCATCCCGACCTCCACGGCCTGCGGGTTCTGCGCGTACCAGTCCAGGTGGGTCTGTCGCAGCTGCTCGGCCGGGATGGTCTCGCCGCCCACGGTCCAGTCCTCGGTCGGCTCGGCGTCGAGGTCGAGGGCCTCCACCACGACCGCCTCGAGGGGCGCGCGCACCCCGCCGAGGAGCACGCGGGAGGCGGGCACGGGCTGGACGGCGACGTTGCCCGGCAGGCGCTCGGCCACGCGCTCGGCCACGCGGGTCAGCACCGTGTTGGTCGGGTGGTTCACGGTGTGGAAGCCGACGCCCCGCTCCGCCGCCACGAGGTCCGCCATGGACAGCGTCCCCTTCACCTCCTCCCGCGCCCGCAGCGCCTGCACGGACGCGGCCGCGGCCTCGCGGATCGCCGCCGGCGCCACCTCCCGACGACGGCCCGTCGCCGCCTCGGCCAGCACGCGCAGGTCGTGGTACGGCACGACGGGCGGGTCCTCACCCGGCCGCTCGGCCGCCCCGGGCGCGAACTTCCAGTTGCGGAGGGTGACCTGCCAGGGGAAGCGCGAGACGTCGTACACCACGGGGATCCGCACCACGGCGGCGTCCTTCGGCAGCCGGGCCACGAGCTGGTCCGTGCCGATGGGCATGCCCCGGTAGTCGTGCGGGATCGGCTGGGTGACCAGCGCCTTCACGCGCGGCAGCAGCCGCTCCAGGTGCTCGACCTCGTCCGGCTGGGCCTCGAAGGCCGGTGGCACGCGGACGCTCACCAGGTCCGCCCCGTGCAGCGGTGTACCGGGCTCCCCGCCGAGCAGCCGCCGGTACGACTCGCCCTGGCAGTTGCCCCACACCAGGAGCAGGTCGCCCTCGGGCAGGTCCTCGAGCCCGTAGAAGTGGCCGTAGTGCCGGCGTCGTCCCTCGTCCTCGTGCACGCCTGCGTCCTCTCTCCTCAGCCGTCCTGGCGACGGATCCAGTCGACGCCCGTCTTCCCGAACCACCAGGCCAGGAACGCGGAGAGCGCCGCGATGCCCATGCCCACCGTGGCGTCCGAGCCGCGCCCGTCCTCCAGGTACTCCATGATCACCGCGACGCTCGCCACGAAGAACAGTGCGGCGCCCAGCGCGATCCCCACCATGGCCGTGCCCGCGAGCTTCCAGCCCACGCCGCCCCCGCGCGCGGCCGGTGCCGCGGACGCTGCGACGGGTGCCGGCGCGGGCGGCGCCCACCGGTGCGCGCCCGCGGGCGGCACGGACGGCTCCGTGCCGTGGCGCCGGCGCAGGGACTCCGGGATGATCGGCTCGTCCGGGATGGGCGGCGCCGCCTCGCTCCAGAGTCGGCGCACGGTGCCCCGCCCGCTCTGACGGGCGAGCGCCAGCACCACCTCGGCGGTCCGCACGGCCTCCGACCCGGCGCCGGCCGGGCGGGCGCCGTCGGGGACGCCGAGGGCCTGGGCCGCGGTCGCGATCCGGGGCGGGTCGACGTCCGGGCAGAGACGGCCCACCAGGGCCAGGGCGTCCCGCCACTCGTGTTCCTGCGGCATCCCGCCGGTCGCGCGGGTGGCCGCCTCGTACGCGCCCCGGTCCCGGTCCGCCCCAGACGCCACGAACGGCAGGTGCTCCCCCAGCAGGTCGAGCTGGGCGGCCACCTCGGGCCACTCCGGAGCGTCGGCGACGGCGGCCTCGTCCACCCCGTGCAGCTGCGTGTGCAGGCGGGAGAACGACGTCGGGCCGGTCGGCGGGCGCACGGGCCACCGTTCGGCGGCGACGATCTCGCCGCCACGCACGAGGGCCATGTCCACGGCGCACACGGACGCCGGGTCGGCCCCCGCGGTGTGGATCTCCACGGCCACGAAGTCCAGTTCGTCCAGCTCGCTCATCGGTCCTCCCGTGTTCCGTCCTGTCCGCGATTGTGCCAGCCCCGCCCCGCGGGCACCGGCCCGCTCAGCCCCAGCCGCCCCACCACGCCTCGAGGTCCGGCACGGCGGCCACGGGCGCCCAGCCCAGCCGGGAGG
>NZ_JANQCJ010000037.1:0-19312 GCF_024723355.1 Micrococcus sp. HG099
CCAGGTCGGGAGCCGCCCGCGCCCTGCGGCCCCCCCCCGGGCCCGGCGCCGCCCCCCGCCCCCCCCCGCGCGCGCCCGCGGGGGGGCGCGCCCCCGCCGCGGCCGCGCGGCGCGGACTCGGGACCGCCGAGGTCCTCGAGCACCTCGCCCTCGAGGCCCTCGAGCACGCGCTTCTCCTTGGGCAGGCGGCCCTTGGTCCCCTTGGGGATGCCCAGGTCCGCGAACAGGTGCGGCGAGGAGGAGTAGGTCTCCTGCGGCTCGGGCTGCCCGAGGCCCAGGGCCTTGTCGATCAGCGACCAGCGCGGCATGTCCTCCCAGTCCACGAGGGTCACGGCCACGCCCTTGTTGCCGGCGCGGCCCGTGCGGCCCACGCGGTGCACGTAGGTCTTCTCGTCCTCGGGGGCCTGGAAGTTGAACACGTGCGTGACGTCGTCCACGTCGATGCCGCGGGCGGCGACGTCGGTGGCCACGAGGATGTCCACCTTGCCGTTGCGGAACGCGCGCAGGGCCTGCTCGCGGGCGCCCTGGCCGAGGTCGCCGTGCAGGGCGCCGGCCGCGAAGCCGCGGGCGGTCAGCTCGTCCGCCACGCGGGCGGCGGTGCGCTTGGTGCGGGTGAAGATGATGGTGCGGCCGCGGCCCTCGGCCTGCAGCGCGCGCGCCACGAGCTCGTCCTTGTCCATGTGGTGGGCGCGGTAGACGAGCTGGCGGATGTCCTTCTTCGTCAGGCCCTCGTCCTCGGGGTCCGCGGCGCGGATGTGCGTCGGCTGCGTCATGTACCGGCGGGCCATGGCGACGACGGGGCCCGGCATGGTGGCCGAGAACAGCATGGTCTGGCGGACGGCGGGCACGGCGCCGAGCAGGGTCTCGACGTCCGGCAGGAAGCCGAGGTCCAGCATCTCGTCCGCCTCGTCCAGGACCACGGTGTTCACGAGGTCCAGGCGCAGGTGACGCTGGCGCATGAGGTCGATCAGACGACCGGGGGTGCCGACGACGACCTCGACGCCGCGCTGCAGCTCCTCGATCTGGGGCTCGTAGGCGCGTCCGCCGTAGATGGTGGCGATGCGCAGCGGGCGCTGGGCCGCTGCGGCGGTGAGGTCGCCGGCCACCTGCACGGCGAGCTCGCGGGTGGGGGCCACGATGAGGGCCTGCGGGGCGCCCGCGGAGCCCTTGGCCTCCAGCTTGTCCCAGCCGGGCTCGCCCGGGCCGATCGCGCGCTGCAGCGCGGGGATGCCGAAGCCGAGGGTCTTGCCGGTGCCGGTCTTGGCCTGGCCGATGATGTCGTGGCCGCCGAGGGCCACCGGCAGGGTCATGGCCTGGATGGGGAACGGGTGGACGATGCCCTTGGCCTCGAGGGCCTGGACGATCGCGGGGTGCACGCCGAAGTCGGCGAAGGTCTGCTCGGGGGCCGTCTCAACGGTCTCCTCGGTGACGATCTCCTCGGCGATGTCGGCGACCTGGGGGTCGACGTCGGCCGGGGCGGGGGTGTGCTCGGAGTTCTGGGTCATGGCGACTCGCGTTCCTGTTCGGGCGCCGGCACGGCGGGCGGGAGGGCCCGGACGCGCCGTGCGCGCGGTTCATGGCGGAAGCCGATCGCGGGGCAAGCACGCGGGGCGGCCGGTGGGCGGCGCCCCGTGGAACCGGGCCGGGCGCGCCGTGCGAGGGCGGGCCGTGCCGGATCCGGCAGGTCATGGCGCCGTCCCGGCCGTCAGGGGCGCGGGCGGCGGGTCAGGGTGATCAGAGAGCGACCGGTCATCCTGGGGTCAGCGTGAGCTGTGCGGCCAGTCTACCCCGGAGGCCGTGACCTCGCCCGAGGCCCGGTCGACGCCCTCGATCCGCACCCGCACCCGGGTGCCCGGCTCGGCCTCGCCGGGCACGCGCAGCGTCACGGCGGGATCCAGGAGCCAGACCTCGGCGCCGCCCTTCACGCCGCGCACGGCGATGCCCTCGAGCTCGGCGCCCACGTGGTCCTGGAGGGCGGCCGCCTCCACGAGGTCCGTCGCGGCGCGGTCCGCGGCCGAGGTGCGCCGCGAGGACTCGGTCATGAGCGCGGGCACCTCCGGCAGGGCCGCGCGGGCCCACTCGGGAGCGGGGGCGCCGGTGGCGTGCGCGTGGCACAGGGCGAGCACGAAGCGGTCCACGAGCCGGCGCAGGGGAGCGGTGGCGTGGGCGTAGGGCGCGGCGAGCGCCGCCTGCTCGGGCTCGGACGGCGGGGTGCGCAGCTCGGGATCCTCGGCGTGAGCGTCGAAGGCGGTGTAGCCGGCGCCCCGGAACAGGCTGGTGGCCTCGTGCAGCACGGCCAGGTGTCCGGGGTCCGCCGGGTCCAGGGTGCGCAGGTAGGCGCCGTAGTCCTGGCCCTCCTCCCACGGGGCGCCGAGGGCGCGCGTGCGGGAGCGGAAGGCCGCCACGGCCTCGGCGTCCGGGGCGGGCATGGTCCGCAGGATCCCGACCCCGGCCTCGAGCATGAGCCGCGCGGCGGCCATCCCGGTCATCAGGGACAGCTGCGCATTGTGGTCCTCGGCGGGCAGGGGCGCGCGCTGGACGAGGCAGTGGCGGCCGTCCTCGGCCACGTGGACCTCCTGGTCCGGCAGGTTCAGCGAGGCGCCGCCGCGGGCGGCCTCCTGGGCGGCGCGGCGGCGGCCCACCTCGGGCAGCAGGGCGAGGGAGTCCCGCAGCGGCGCGTCCCAGCCGCGGTGGGCGGCGTGGTCGGCCTCGTCGAGGCCCGGGCGCGGCGCCGCGGGGGCCTCGGCGTCCGGGAGGGCGTCGAGGAACGCCTGGACCTGGGCGTAGGTCAGCTGGGCGCGGGAGCGGATGCGGGCCCGCTGCAGGGACGTGTTCACGACGGCGCCCGCAGCGTCCAGCACGAAGGTCCACACGAAGGCGGGGCGCTCCCGGTCCGGGAGCAGGGAGGCGGCGTCCTCGCTGAGCGCCTCGGGGTGCAGGGGCACGCGCCCGTCCGGCAGGTACACGGTCTGGCCGCGGCGGCGGGCCTCGGCGTCCACGGCGCCGCCGGGGGCGACGAATGCGGGCACGTCGGCGATGGCGTAGCGGACGGTGATCGCGTCCCCGTCCGCGGCCTCGAGGTGCAGGGCCTGATCCAGGTCCGTGGAGCCGGCGGGGTCCACCGTGACGAACGGGACGTCCGTGCGGTCGGCGTAGGCCGGGTCCGAGGCCAGCGCGGCGAGCACGTCCCGCGCGGCGGCGTCGGCCTCCTCGAGGACCTCGGGCGGGAAGCCCGCGGGCAGCTCCTGTTCCGTGCGCAGCGCGGCCAGGCGCTCGATCAGGCCCGGGTCGGGGCGCCCGCGGAGGGCGACGGCGCGGTGCGGCATGGGCGGGCTCCTCGGGGATCGACGGCGGAGACGACGCACGCCCCGGTGGATCACCGGGGCGTGCGGGGCGGGTCAGGAGGCGGCGAACCCGAGGGGGCCGGACTTCTTCGCGTTGATCTCCACGAAGCCGATCCGGTCGCCGGGGACCACCACCTGGCGGCCCTTCGCGTCCGCGAGGACCAGGGTGGAGCCGTCCGCGACGGCCGCGTCCACGAGGGAGCGGACCTCCTCCGCGGGCTGCTCGCTCTCGATGACGACCTCGCGGCCGACGTGCTGCACTCCGATGCGGATCTCCATGGGGACCTCTTCTTCCTCGTCGCGTCCTGTGCGGTCTGCGGTCAGCCTACGGGACGGGCACGAGGCGCGGCGGGGCGTCGGCGGCGTTCACCCGCGGGCGAAAACCGGCCTCGGGGCCGCCGCGTCAGAGGGCGTCCTCGTCCGTGGGCAGCGTGGCCAGGCCCCGCCAGACCAGCGCGTCCACCGTCCGGGCCATCTCCGCGGCGGGCGGGCGGGCCTGGACGTCGAGGCGGTCGGCCCAGTGCCGCGCCGCGCCCAGCAGCAGCCCCACCAGCCCGCGGGAGAGGACCTCGGCCTCGGCCTCGCCCACCGACGTGTCGGCGCTGATGGTCCGGGTGATCTCCGAGGAGAGCAGCCGGTGCACGGCCTCGCTGCGCGAGCGGACCTCGGGGTCCTGGTCGGCGCCCGAGTCGAAGACCAGGCGGTGGGTGCGCTCGGGGGCGCCCATGTACTCGAAGAAGGCGGCCACGGTGGCACGGACGCGCTCGCGGTTTTCCCGGCCGCGGCGGGCGTCCATGGCGGCGCCCAGGCGCTCCTGGAGGTCGGCCACCTCGGCGTCGAGCAGCTCCAGGAACAGCTCGTGCTTGCCGGGGAAGTGTTGGTAGAGCACCGGCTTGGACACCTCGGCGCGCTCGGCGATCTGGTCCATGGACGCGCCGGCGTAGCCCTCGGCGGCGAACACGGCGCGCGCGCAGCCCAACAGCTGGCGGCGGCGCTCCTCGCGCGGCAGGCGGGTGGACCGCGCGGACTCCTCCGGGGCCTCGACGGCGGGGGCGGGGCGGTCGGTCACGGTGCCTCCTGGCGTGGGAGCGGGCGGGCTCAGGCGATGCGCGCCGTGCCGGCCTCGTCCTCGTGGGCGGGACAGCCGGCGTCGGGACGCTCGGCGGGGGAGGACGTCGAGCCCGGGGGCTCGATCCCGAAGACGGCCTCGAGGCCGTCCTCGTAGCGGTCCAGTCGGCCCTCCGCGGCGAGCCGCTTGGCCCGCACGCTGGGCTCGTGCAGGAGCTGGTTGACCATGCGGCGCAGGGCGAACTCCACCTCCTCGGCGGCGGCCGTACAGCCGTGACGGGCGCGCACGCGCTCCATCTCCCGGTCCAGGGCGGCGAGGGTGTGGCGGCGCAGGGCCTTGATCGAGGCGTCGGCGCTGCGGCCGCGCTGGGCGTCGCGGTACTCGGCCACGGCGCCGTCCACGAGCACCCGGGCCTCGGCGACGGCGGCCCGCGCCTGCTCCGGGGCGGCCAGGCGCACGGACTCCAGGGTGATGAGGTCGACGCCCGGCAGGTCGCCGACCGCGGGGTCGAAGTCGCGGGACAGGGCGAGGTCCACCACGGTGAGCGGGCGGTCCGCGTCCTCGCGCAGCTCCTGGAGGCGCTCGGGGCTGATCTGCCGTTCGCCGCCGGAGGAGCCGATGATCACGTCCGCCTCGGCGACGGCGCCGGCCACGGCCTCGCCGCCGAGCGCGAGGGCCCAGCCGCCGCGGTCCGCGACGAACTGCTCCGCGCGGCCCGAGGCCGAGTGCACGCCGACGGTGGTCGCACCCCGGTCCGCCAGCTGCGCGAGCGTAGTGCCGGCGTAGGCGCCCGTGCCGATCAGCAGGATGGTGGCACCGGCCCAGAAGTCGCGCTGGGCCGCAGCGTCGGTGAGACCGCGCAGCTCCTCCGCGAGGTCCAGGGCGACGGAGACGACCGAGCGGCCGGCCGCGCCGAGCGCCGTGTGGGAGCCGACGTCCTTGGCCGTGCGGGTGGCGAACTCGAACAGGCGCACCAGCGAGCCGGACGCGGTCCCGGACTCGCGCGCCATGGACAGGGCCCGGCGGACCTGCCCGGCGATCTCGCGCTCGCCCACCACGGCGGAGTCCAGGCCGGCGCCCACCTCGAACAGGTGGCGGGCCGTGGCCTCGGAGTCGAGCACGCGGAAGGCGGAGCGGACGGCCTCGTCCGGCAGGGACGAGTGGGCGGCCACGGCGGCGACCAGCCCCTCGCGGGCGGCCTCGACGCCGGACTCGTCCGCCTCCGCGTAGATCTCCACGCGGTTGCAGGTGGCCAGCACCACCGCACCGGCCGCGCCGCTTCCGGGCAGGGCCGGGCCGACCCCGGTGGCGCCGGCGCTGAGGCGGGCCACGGTGTCCAGGTCCAGGTGCTGGTGGGACGCGACGAGAGAGAAGACAGTCACAACGTCCGCCATTCTAGCCCGGCCCCGGCGGCCGCTCCGGGAAGGGTCGCCTGCCCCGCGCCCGGCCTGAGCCCCGCACGTGAGACGGCCGTGAGAGGCATCACAGGCGGTGCGGATGTGCCACCGCGCCGTCGCCGGTGGGAGACTGGGGGGCATGTCCGACCTGTCCCAGACCTCTGAGATCCGCGCGGGCGCCCCCGCGTTGCCCGCCGATCACCCGTTGCGCACGCAGGATCCCGCCCGCTCCACGGCGGCCAGCCCGCTCGTGCGCGCGCTGCGCGGCCAGCGGCCCGACCGGCATCCCGTGTGGTTCATGCGCCAGGCCGGGCGCTCCTTGCCGGAGTACCGCGAGGCCCGCGCGGGCATCGGCATGCTCGAGTCCTGCCTCATGCCCGACCTCGTGCGCGAGATCACCCTGCAGCCGGTGCGCCGCCACGACGTGGACGCCGCCATCTTCTTCTCCGACATCGTGGTGCCGCTGCGCCTGGCCGGGGTGGACGTGGAGATCCAGCCCGGCGTGGGCCCCGTGCTCGGCCGTGCGGTGCGCACCGCCGAGGACGTCGCCGCCCTGCCGGTGCTCGAGGACTCCGCGCTCGACGTGATCCGCGAGGCCGTGTCCTCCACCGTCGCCGAGCTCGGCCCCCGCCCGCTGATCGGCTTCGCCGGCGCCCCGTTCACGCTCGCCGCCTACATGGTGGAGGGGCGCCCCTCCCGCGACCACTTCGGCCCCCGCCGCATGATGCACGGTGACCCCGAGGCCTGGGCCGCCCTCGCCGGCTGGGCCGCCACCGTGTCCGGCCAGTTCCTGCGGGCCCAGCTCGAGGCCGGCGCCTCCGCCGCCCAGCTGTTCGACTCGTGGGCCGGCTCCCTCTCCGCCGAGGACTACCTCGAGCACGTGCAGCCGCACTCCCGGGCCGCCCTCGCGCACGTCGACGACCTGGCCGGCCCCGGCGTGGACGGCGGCGCGCCGCTGCTGCACTTCGGCACCGGCACCGGCGAGTTCCTCCACCACCTGCGCGACGCCGGCGCGTCCGCGGTCGGCGTGGACCACCGCCTCACCCTCTCCGAGGCACACCGCCGCCTCAGCGAGCGCCCCGGCCCGGACGGCCGCACCGCCGTGCCGCTGCAGGGCAACATCGACCCCGCGCTGCTGGCCGCCCCGTGGCCGGTGCTCGAGGCCCACGTGCGCGACGTCGTCGCCTCGGGCGCGGCCGCCCCGGGCCACGTGGTCAACCTGGCCCACGGCGTGCCCCCGGAGACCGACCCGACCGTGCTGACCGGCGTGGTCGAGCTGATCCACTCCCTGCCCGTCCCCGAGCGCGAGGGCCAGGACCCCGCCCCGCCGGCCGGGGCCGCCGCGGGAGAGGGGCGCGCATGAGCGGGACGGCGCTCGTCGTCGGCGGCGGGATCGCGGGCCTCGTGGCCGCGCACCGCCTGTGCGCGGCAGGCTGGGAGGTGACCCTCGCCGAGGCCACCTCGGTCCTCGGCGGCGCCGTCTCCGCCCGCTTCCTCGACGTGCCCTCGCACGGGGAGACCGGGGCGCCCGAGTCCCAGACGCTCGAGCTGGACGCCGGCGCCGAGTCCTTCGCCGTGCGCGGCACCGCCGTGCGCGCGCTCCTGGAGGAGCTGGGCCTGGGCGGCAAGGTCGTCGCCCCCGAGCCCCTCGGCTCCTGGCTGCACGGCCCCGCGGGCCCCGTGCCCGCCCCCCGTCTCGGCCTCGCCGGCATCCCCGGTGACCTCGGGGCCGAGGACCTCGCTGCGGCCCTGAGCGGACCGGGCCTGGCCCGGGCCCGCGAGGACGCCGTGGCCCCCATGGACCGCTGGGCCGACGCGCTCGCCGCGGGCGAGCCCGTCACCGTCGCCGCGATCGTCGCCGACCGCCTGGGGGAGGAGGTGCTCGAGCGCCTCGTGGCCCCCGTGGTGGCCGGCGTGCACTCGGCCGACCCCGCCGTCGTCGAGCTCGAGCGCGTGGCTCCCGGCCTGCTCGCCTCCGCCGTGGAGCACGGCGGCCTCGCCGCGGGCGTCGCCGCCCTGCGCGGCTCCAGCACCCCCGGCTCCCTCGTGGCCGGCGTGGACGGGGGCATGTCCCGCGTCACCGGACGCCTCGTGGACGCGTTGCGCGAGGCCGGCGCCACCGTGCTGCGCGGCGTGCGCGTGGCCGCCCTGTCCCGCGTGCCCGCCACGGGCGGCTGGTGGGCCCAGATCTCCGACCGCGACGACGAGGTCGTCCGCGGCCTCGACGTGGACCGCGTGGTGCTCGCCGTGGACGGCGCCACCGCGTGGGACCTGCTTGCCCCGCTCTCCGGCGGCGACCTCGACCCGGACGCCGGCCCCGCGCTCGGCGACGGGGTCGCGCTCACCACCCTCGTGGTGGAGGCCCCCGGCCTCGACGCCGCCCCCCGCGGCACCGGCGTGCTCGTCGGCGCCGGCACGGACGTGGCCGCCAAGGCCCTCACGCACGCCACCGCCAAGTGGGCGTGGCTGCGCGAGGTCGTGGCCCGCCCGGACCACGACGGCGTCGCCCGGCACCCGCACCGCCACGTCGTGCGGCTCTCCTACGGCCGCTCCGGCGCCGAGCCCGGCGGCCTGGGCCACCGCAGCACGGACGAGGAGCTGCTCGCCCGGGCCGTCGTCGACGCCGCCGCCCTCACCGGCGTGCCCCTGTCCGAGCAGGACGTGGTGGCCCGCGCCGTCGTGCGCTGGCGCCCCTCCATCCCGCCGCAGGCCGGCCCGGACCGCGAGGCCGCCGACGCGCTCATCGCGTGGTCGCGCGGCCAGGCCGGACTCGACCTGGTCGGCAGCTGGGTGCACGGCACCGGGCTGGCCGCCGTCGTCGCCGGCGTGGACCGCGCCTTCGACGCCCCCACCCCCCCCGGCTGAGCCCCGCCCCCCCCCCGCCCCCGCCGATCGAGAGAGCCGCCGTCCCATGTCCCCCCGGATGCCCTGGCCGGTCACGCGCGACACCCCCGCGCTGCGCCACATCGTGGACCTCGCGGAGGCGCTGCGCCGCTCCGTGCACCTCGTGGCCCAGGTGGCCGGCGCCCGCGGGCCGGAGGCCGACCGGACCGCCCGCGAGCTCGAGGACCTCGACGCCGCCTCCACGGCCTCCCTCATGTCCTTCCTCACCGCGCTGCGCAGCGCCTACGTGACTCCCCTGCCCCGTCAGGACCTCTACCGGCTGGCCGGCGGCGTGCACGCCGCCACCCAGCGCGTGGTCTCCGCCGGCGTGCTCATCCAGCGCGCGGACCTCGAGCACCTGCCCGCGCACGCGCTCGACGTCCTGGAGACCGTGGGACGCCAGGCCGAGCTCCTGGGCCGCTCCACCACCGAGCTGCGCGACCTCGACGCCCTCGAGACCACGTGGATGCAGCTGCTGCGCGCCTCCCGCCGCACCGAGCGCGTCATGGTGCAGTGGCTCGCCGACCTCGGCATGGACCTGCTGCAGCGCGACTTCAACCGTCAGCGCGAGGTGGCCTGGGCCCTGCAGTCGGCCCTCGAGGCCCTCGGCCGCGTCAACACCGACCTGGGCATGGTGCTGGTCCGTGAGTCCTGAGCCGGGCGGCGCCCCGTGACGCCCGGACTCGCCGTCGTCGCCCTCCTGCTGTGCGCCCTGGCCGCCATGACGGGGTTCCGGGACGCCCCCAACGCCGTCGCGCTGCCCGTGCGCTTCCGCGCCCTCACGCCCCGCCTCGCACTGGTGATGACCGCCCTGATCAACGCGGTGGGCGCCCTGCTGGGCATCGGCCTGATCACGCTGAGCGTGCACTACTTCACCTCGCCCGCAGTGCGTGGCGACGTCGGCCCGCTCGCCGTGGGCGTGACGGCCGTGGTCGCCGTCCTGTGGGGCCTGCTGCTGTGGTGGCGCCGGCTGCCCGGCTCCACCACCCACGCGGTGCTCTCCGCGCTGGCCGGCGCACACCTGGCCGTGCAGCTGAGCCTGCACGACGACCTCGCCGGCTCCATCCTCGAGAGCGTCCGCGTGGAGGTGGTGCTCAGCCTGCTGCTCTCCCCCGTGATCGCGTGGGGCCTGGCCCGCCTGCTCACCGGGCCGGTGGTGCAGGTGGCGACGACGGGCACCACCGTCAACGTCCAGCGCCGGGCCCGCATCGCCCTCGCGGTGTCCGCGGGCGCCATGGCCATGGGCCACGGCCTGCAGGCCGGCCAGCGGGTGGGCGTGCTGTGGGCCGCCGTGCTCCTGGGCTCCGGGGCCGTGCTCTCCCCGGACGCGCTGACGGCCGAGTTCGTGGTCGTCTCCGTCCTCTTCGCCCTCGCGATCGCCCTGGGCACGCTGGGCGGCGCGTGGCGCATCGCCTGGACCCTCACCGAGCGCCTCGTGCGCCTGGACCCGCTGCGGGCGTCCGTGGCCGCCGTCGTCCCCGCGGGCCTGCTGTTCGTGGGCTCGCTCGTGCTGCACCTGCCGCTGTCCTCCACGCACACGGCGACGGCGGCCATCGTGGGCGCCGGCCAGACGCAGACCTACGCCTCCGTGCGCTGGCCCACCGTGCTGCGCGTGGGCGGCTGGTGGCTGCTCACCCCGGTGGTGTGCGCCGCCCTCGGCCTGCTGGGCACCCTGGCCCTGCTGCCCCTGGCCTGAGGCCCCCGCAGACGCCGCGACCCCGCCCGGCGCGCGGCCGGACGGGGTCGGGGGACGGACGGGACGGCTCAGCCGAAGCGGCCGGAGACGTAGTCCTCGGTCTGCTGGTTCGAGGGGTTGTTGAAGATGACGTTGGTGTCGTCGAACTCGATCAGCTTGCCGGGCTGGCCGATGCCCTGGATGTTGAAGAACGCGGTCTTGTCCGCCACGCGCGCGGCCTGCTGCATGTTGTGCGTGACGATGATGACCGTGTACTGCTCCTTGAGCTCGTTGATCAGGTCCTCGACCGCCAGGGTGGAGATCGGGTCCAGGGCGGAGCAGGGCTCGTCCATGAGGATCACGTCCGGGGACACGGCCACGGAGCGGGCGATGCACAGGCGCTGCTGCTGGCCGCCGGACAGGCCGGAGCCGGGCTTGTCCAGGCGGTCCTTGACCTCGTTCCAGAGGTTGGCGCCGCGCAGGGACTTCTCCACGATCTCGTCCGCGCGGGAGCGGGAGAGGCGGGTGCCGTTGAGCTTGTAGCCGGCCAGCACGTTGTCCCGGATGGACATGGTGGGGAACGGGTTGGGGCGCTGGAAGACCATGCCGATCTGCGAGCGGACCGTCACCGGGTCCACACCGGGGCCGTAGACGTCCTCGCCGTCGAGCAGGAGCTGGCCCTCCACGTGGGCACCCGGGAGCACCTCGTGCATGCGGTTGATGGCGCGCAGGAAGGTGGTCTTGCCGCAGCCGGAGGGACCGATGAACGCGGTCACGGTGCGGGGGGCGATGTCGATGTTGACGCCCTCGACGGCCTTGAACTTGCCGTAGTAGACGTCGACGTCCTTGGCCTGGATGCGCTTGGACATGCTGTCCTCTTTCTGGGGATCGCTGGGGAGCGGGAGTCTGAGTGGGCGGGGGCGGCCGGCCCGGACGACGCCGGGCCGGCCGGCCGTCACCGTCCGGTCTTGGGGGCGAACGCCTTGGCGATGACGCGGGCGAGCAGGTTCAGGGCCATCACAATGAGGATCAGGACCAGGGCCGCCGACCAGGCGCGGGCCATGGAGGGGTCCGCTGCGGTCGGGGAGGTGGGGGACACGATCTGACGGTAGATGTACACCGGCAGGGCGGTCATCCAGTTGTCGAAGGCGTTCCAGTTCGTGGTCATGGCGTAGCCGGCGGTCACGAGGATCGGCGCGGTCTCGCCGGTCACGCGTGCGATGGCCAGCGTGACGCCCGAGGCGATGCCGGAGATGGCCGTGGGCAGCACCACCTTGAAGATGGTGCGCCACTTGCGCACGCCCAGGGCGTACGAGCCCTCGCGGAGCTCGTTCGGCACCACGCGGAGCATCTCCTCGGTGGAGCGGACCACCACGGGGATCATCAGCACGGTGAGCGCGACGGCGGCGGTGAAGCCCATCTTGACCGCCTGGAGGGCCGCCGGGCCGGGGCCCATGATGAGCTCGAGCAGCACGGTCATCGCCGCGTAGGCGAACAGGCCGGCCACGATGGAGGGGATGCCGGTCATCACGTCCACGAAGAAGGTGATGGCACGGGACAGCCAGCCGTCGCGGCCGTACTCCACGAGGTAGATGGAGGCGAGCATGCCGATCGGCACGGCGATCAGCGTCGCGATGATCGTGATCACGAGGGTGCCGATCAGGGCGTGGGCGAAGCCGCCGGGCAGCCCGCCGGCGGGCGATCCCGCCTGGTCGTAGGCCGCGTCGGTGGCGCCGGTGACGCCGTCCATGTCGTTCCACAGGACCTGCGGGTTGGAGAGCAGCGTGGGACCGCCGCCCTCGAGCACGGTCCAGATCACGGAGACCAGGGGCACCAGCGCGATGAGGAACGCGGTCCACACGAGGTTCTTCCACAGCCCGTCCGAGGCGCGGCGGCGGTTCTCCAGCACGCGGGTCACGAGGTACATGCCGGCGATGTAGAGGACGCCGGCGAGCACCACGAAGCGGGCGAGGGAGAAGTCCTCGGAGAACGGGGCCGCCCCGCTGAGGAGGGCCTCGATGCCGAGGCCGAGCAGGACCGCCGCGGCGGCGATGGCCATCCACACCCAGCCGGGCTTCTGCCCGGCCGTGAGGGAGTTCTGGCGGTGCTTCGACGGCGGGGTGTCCTGGCGCGTCGAGACGTCGTCGATTGCG
The DNA here is from genome assembly GCF_024723355.1 of Micrococcus sp. HG099. Lineage (NCBI taxonomy): Bacteria > Bacillati > Actinomycetota > Actinomycetes > Micrococcales > Micrococcaceae > Micrococcus > Micrococcus sp. HG099. The sequence continues at coordinate 12,522 of NZ_JANQCJ010000037.1, forward strand.
GTGCTCATCAGTTGGCCCCCGAGAATTCCTTGTGCTTGTTCACGATCCAGCGCGCCGTCATGTTGACCACCAGGGTGATGACGAACAGCATGAGGCCGGCCGCGATCAGCTCGTTGAGCCGGATGCCGTAGGCCTCCGGGAAGTTCAGCGCGATCTCCGACGGGATGGTGGCGTTGCGGCCCTCCTCGATGAGGGACAGGCTGAACCCGCCGGCCGAGAGGACCAGGGTGACGGCCATGGTCTCGCCGAGGGCGCGGCCCAGGCCGAGCATGACCGAGGAGACGATGCCCGCCCGCGCGAACGGGAAGACGGTCATCTTGATCATCTCCCAGCGGGTGGCGCCGAGGCCGAGCGCGGCCTCCTCGTGCAGCTTCGGGGTCTGCCGGAAGATCTCACGGCAGAGGGCCGTGATGATCGGCAGGATCATCACGGCCAGCACCACGCCGGAGGTCATGATCACGCGGCCGGTGCCGGTGACCGGGCCGCCGAAGAACGGGATGAAGCCCAGGTACTCGTTGAGCCACTGGTAGATCGGCACCATGACCGGGGCGAGGGTGAGCCAGCCCCAGATGCCGTAGATCACGGACGGGATGGCGGCCAGCAGGTCGATCACGTAGCCCACGGGCTGGGCGATCTTCGGCGGCGCGTAGTGCGAGATGAACAGCGCGACGCCGACGGCCACGGGCGTGGCCAGCAGCAGTGCGATGACCGCCGCCATGATCGTGCCGGCCATGAGCGGCCAGACGTACTGGAAGAAGGTGTCCGCGGACTTCAGCTGCGTGCCGTAGGCGTCCGGGAACAGCGCCGGCAGCGAGCGGACCACGAGGAAGATCGCCACGAAGGCGAGGGTCAGCAGGATCAGGACGCCTGCGGCCAGCGACAGGCCGGAGAACACCTTGTCGCCGGCGGCGCCACCCCGGGAGGACTTGAGCGTGGTGGCGCGGGGAGGCGCCTCGGTGGCTGGTGAGGTCACGGTGACTTCCCTCGTGGTCGGTGCAGTGGGGATGTCCGCGGCGGTGCCGCGGAGGGGGGCCGCCGTTCAGGCCGACGGCCGCCGGTCCCGTGCGGGACCGGCGGCCGGGGCCGTCGCGGCGGTTCCGCCGTCAGCAGACGGGGATCAGCCGGCGGTGATGGCCTCGATGCGCTCCACGGCGGCATCGCGGGTCTCGGCGCCGATCGGGGCGTTGCCCGCGGCCTCCTCGGCGGCCTTCTGGCCGTCCTCGGACACGACGTAGGAGGCGAACGCCTTCACCTGGTCGGCGGTCTCCTGGTTCTGGTACTGGTTGCAGTAGATGTGGTAGGAGACCAGCACGACCGGGTAGACGCCGGCCTCGGTGGTGGCGCGGTCGAGCTCGATCGAGCCGTCCTCGTTCTGCTCGGAGGCGGAGACGGTCTTCGCGGCGGCGTCGGAGGAGTACGGCACGTACTCCTCGCCGACCTTCACGGCCACGGTGCCGAGCTCGCCCACGGCGGAGGCGTCCGCGTAGGTGATGGCGCCGTCGGTCTGGGCGGCCTGGCCGACCACGCCGCGGGTGCCCTGGGCGGACTCGGCGGTGATCTCGGAGGGCCAGGTCTCGACCTCGTCGTACTTCCAGGCGTCGCCGGCGGCCTCGGTGAGGTAGCCGGTGAAGTTCTCGGTGGTGCCCGAGTCGTCCGAGCGGTGCACGACGGTGATCGCGGTGTCGGGCAGCTCGACGCCCTCGTTCTGCTGCGCGATGGCCGGGTCGTTCCAGGTGGTGATCTCCTTGGAGAAGACCTTGGCGATGGTCTCGGCGTCCATCTTGACCTCGTCCACGCCCTCGAGGTTGAAGGCGACGGCGATCGGGGAGATGTAGGCCGGCACGTGGAAGGCGCCGTTGTCGCCGCAGATCTGCTTGGCCTGCTCGGCCTCATCCTCCTTGAGGGCGGCGTCGGAGCCGGCGAAGGAGAACGCGCCGCCGAGGAAGCCCTCGCGGCCGGCGCCGGAGCCGTCCGGCGAGTACTGCACGGTCAGCTCGGGGGCCACGGACTTCACGCCGTCGGCCCACGCGGTCATCGCGGACTCCTGCGAGGAGGCGCCGCCGCCGATCAGGGTGCCGCTGGCGGTGCCGCCCTCGGACGAGCCGGAGGAGGCGTTGCCGCCGTCGTTGCCGCCGCAGGCGGTCAGGGCGAGTGCGGCCACGGACAGGAGGGCGGCGGAGCGGCCGAAGCGGAGAGCCTTCACGGAGAGCCTCTTTCAGTCAGACGACGTGGGTGGGGCAGGGCGTCCGGTGAGCCCGGAGCTGCGACGTTCCCGACGCTAGGGGGCGGAGGTGAATCGAATGTCCGGCCCGGATGAACAGACGGTGAACGGGCCCGGCATTCCGGGCGTCGAGCGGTGTCGCGGGTCACAATGGCAGGCTGGGGCCGCCCCAGGGGCCCGCTCGGCGGGGCCTTGTCCAGCCGCCGAGGGGACGACGGCGCCACGGCGAGGGCGGCGGCGCGGCCCGCGGCTAGGCTGGCCGCATGTCGGACCGCTTCGCCACCGCCACCGGGACGGTGCCCATGGTGGCTCCGGAGTCCCGGGGCGCGCGCCTGCGCCGCTTCCTGCGCCGCCGCTCCCGCGCCGGGTGGTCCCGCGTGCGCTCCTCCGTGGCTCACGCCGCCCTCATGGCCGTGTGCGCCGTGGGCGCCTACTGGTTCGCCGAGACCGTGCTGGGCCACCACCAGCCGCTCTTCTCCTCCACGGCCCTGCTGATCGCGCTGGGCTTCCAGCGCGAGCCGAAGCTGCGCAAGGTGGCCGAGGTGGCGGTGGGCTGCACGGTGGGCATCCTCATCGGCGACCTGCTCCTGGCGGCACTGGGGCGCGGGCTCTGGCAGGCCACCGTGGTGGTGTTCGTCTCCGTGATGGTGGCGCGCTTCCTGGACTCCGGGGCCACCTTCACCATGCAGATGTCCCTGCAGTCCGTGCTCGTGGTGCTGCTGCCCGCCGCCCAGGGCGGGCCGTTCGCCCGCAGCGCCGACGCCCTCGTGGGCGGACTGCTGGCCCTCGTGGTCACCTTCCTCTCGCCGCAGGACGTGCGCCGCGGCACGGCACGGCACCTGGAGGGCCTCTTCGACTCGATGGCCACCGTCCTGCGGGACCTCTCCCGCGCCCTGCGCCAGAACGAATCCCGCACGGCGTGGATGGCGCTCGTGGCGTGCCGCGGCACGCAGGGGACGCTCGAGTCGATCCGCGCAGAGCTGAAGATGGCCCAGGAGCAGGCCACCTTCAACCCGCTCCAGCGCGGGTCACGGTCCTTCGTGTCCGACGCGGCGAACGCCGCCGACCGCTCGGACCTGGCCGTGCGCTCCCTGCGGATCGTGGCCCGGCGCGTGGTCTCGGTCCTGGACGAGGGGGCGTTCGACGACGACCATCGCGAGCGCCTCGCGGCCTGGTTCGACGACGCCGCGGACGCCGTCGGGATCCTGCACCGCTCGCTCGTGGAGCCGCAGGCCGAGGGCCGCCACCGCTCCCTGTCCGTGGCGCGGGACGCGCTGGGGGCCTCCGCCTCCCGACTGGACCCGCGCGAGCTGGGCGGCGGCTCACTGCACGGCGAGGCGCTCGTGATGCTGCTGCGGCCCATGATGGTGGACCTCGTGGAGGCCACCGGCGCCCCGCACGACGAGGCGCGCGCCTACCTGCCGCGCGTCTGAGCCCGACCGCGGCGCTCCACGTCCTCACCCCGGCCCGCCGTATCCCGTCCGGCCTGGCTCCTAGAGTGGGCGCATGGCCACCAAGACCGCCGCGAAGCGCGCCCCCGGATACCGCTGCACCGAGTGCGGCTGGACCACCGTGAAGTGGGTGGGCCGCTGCGGGGAGTGCCAGGCGTGGGGCACCGTGGAGGAGGTCGGGCTGACGTCCACCACGGGCCGCACCCGGGCCGCCACGGTGGCGGAGGTGGCCCCGCGCATCGCGGACGTGGACGCCACGCTCGCCTCGTTCCGCTCCACGGGCGTGCGCGAGCTGGACCGGGTGCTCGGCGGCGGCCTGGTGCCCGGCGCGGTGATCCTGCTGGCCGGCGAGCCGGGCATCGGCAAGTCCACGCTGCTGCTGGACGTGGCGGCGCAGACGGCGCGCGGCGCGGGCGGGGGCGGGCCGCGCTCGGTCCTGTACCTCACGGGCGAGGAGTCCGCGGCGCAGGTGCGCTCCCGCGCGGACCGGATCGGGGCGATCGCGGACGCCCTGCGCCTCACCGCCGAGACGGACCTGGGCCGGGCGCTCGGGCAGATCGAGCGGACGGACCCGGAGCTGGTGATCGTGGACTCCGTGCAGACCCTGCAGTCCACCGAGGTGGACGGGATCGCCGGCGGCGTGAGCCAGGTGCGGGAGGTGGCGGCCAGCCTCATCCGCACGGCCAAGGAGAAGGGCATCACCACCGTGCTGGTGGGCCACGTGACCAAGGACGGCACCATCGCCGGCCCGCGCCTGCTCGAGCACCTCGTGGACGTGGTCTGCCAGTTCGAGGGGGACCGCCACTCGCGGCTGCGCCTGGTGCGCGCCGTGAAGAACCGGTTCGGCCCCACGGACGAGGTGGGCTGCTTCGACCTGCGCGAGGACGGCATCGAGTCCCTCGACGACCCCTCGGGCCTGTTCCTCTCCGGCGTGGCCGAGCCCGTGGAGGGCACATGCGTGACCGTGACCCTCGAGGGGCGGCGTCCGCTCGTGGCCGAGGTGCAGTCCCTGCTGACGCCCTCGGCGGGCGGCGGTCCGCGCCGCACCGTCTCCGGCGTGGACGCGGCGCGCGTGAACATGCTGCTGGCGGTGCTGCAGCGCCGGGCCCGCTTCGCCCTGGCCCAGGACGACTGCTACGTGGCCACCGTGGGCGGGGTGCGGCTGTCCGAGCCGGCCTCGGACCTCGCGGTGGCCGTGGCGGTGGCCTCCGCCAAGCTCGCGGCCCCCGTGCCGCAGGGGATGATCGCGGTGGGCGAGCTCGGCCTGGCCGGGGAGGTGCGCCCCGTGCCGGGCATCGGCCGGCGGGTGCGCGAGGCCGCCCGGCTCGGCTTCACCCGGGCGCTGGTCCCCCGCTCCCCCGAGCCGCTCGGGGACGTCCCCGCCGGGTTCACGGTAGCCCAGGTCGGCTCCATCGGCGAGGCGCTCGCCACGATCCCCACCTGGACGGGGGCCGGCTCGGGCGCCTGAGACGTCAGCGCGAGGGCGAGACCGACGGCGCGGCCGGGGAGGACGCCGGAGTCGGGGCCGCGGGCGACCCGGAGGCCGGGGCGGGCACCGACGAGGCCGCCGAGGCCGACGGTGCGGCGGGGGAGGAGACGGCGGGCGCCGAGCCCGTCGCGGACGGGGACGCGGACGGGGAGGCCGGCGTCGAGGGCGCGGGCGAACCGGACGCCGGGGCGCCCGAGGAGGCGCCGTCCCAGGCACCCGGGGCCGCCTCCTCCTGGATCCGCAGGGCGACCGGCCGGGAGGTCTGCTCCCCCAGGGTGACGGTCAGCAGGTGCGGGCCCGCCGCGGCGAGCGCTCCGGGGGTGCCGCAGTCCTCATTCGAGGCGTGCCCGGACCACCGGTACACGGCCGTGAGCTCCTCGTGCGGGGTCAGCACCCGCTCCGAGGACGTCGGGTCCGCCTGGCAGACGCGCGTGGAGAACACGTCGTCCCCCTCGGCGGTGCGCACCGTGAACTCCTGCCTGGCCGTGCCCACGTCCGCCCGGCACGGGCTCGAGGAGAGGTTCGTGACGCTCAGGCGCAGCACCGCCTCCTCGCCGCGCAGGTACTGGGCCTTGTCCGCCGAGGCCACGAGGCGCAGGTCGGAGGGCTGGCACGCGGCCGCGTCCTCGAGGGCCACCGTGGGCGAGGCCGCGCCGGGCGTGGCGCCGGACGGCGGCGCCGGCGAGGGCGAGTGCACCGGGGTGGGGGGCGCCGAGACGCTCGGCTCCGCGTCGTCCCCGGAGAGCGCGCCCATGCCCAGGCGGATGAGCGACCACAGGCCCCAGCCCACCAGGAACAGGAGGACCAGCGCGAGCAGGGCGGCCACGAGCCGCCGGCGGCGGTAGACGGCGGCGGACGGCTTCGGCCCGGGGGAAGACGGACGAGACGGCATGCCCTCCAGGGTAGGCGGCCGGCCCTACAGTGGACGCCATGCCTGCGCCCGAGACCGCCGTCCCGCCCTCCGTGGACGTGACCCGCCTGCACGACGCGGTGCTGGACTGGTTCGCCGTGCACGCCCGGGACCTGCCCTGGCGCAGCCCGGACTGCCCGCCGTGGGGCGTGCTCGTCTCCGAGATCATGCTCCAGCAGACCCCCGTGGTGCGGGTGCTGCCGCGCTGGCACGCGTGGCTCGAGCGTTGGCCGACCCCCGCCGACCTCGCCGCCGCCCCCACGGCGGACGTGCTCACGGCCTGGGACCGGCTCGGCTATCCGCGGCGCGCGCTGCGCCTGCAGGAGGCCGCCCGGGCGATCGTGCAGCGGCACGGCGGGGAGGTCCCGGCCGACCCGGCGGCCCTGCGCGCCCTGCCTGGGATCGGCGAGTACACGGCGGCGGCCGTCTCCAGCTTCGCGTTCGGGCTGCCGGAGACCGTGGTGGACACGAACGTGCGTCGCGTGATCGCCCGCGCGGTGGGCGGGCAGGCCCTGCCGGGGCGCAGCCTCACCCGCGCGGAGATGCGCCGCGCCCACGCCCTCATGCCGGAGGACCCCGACCGCGCCCAGGCGTGGAACGCCGGCGTCATGGAGCTCGGGGCGCTGGTCTGCACCGCCCGCTCCCCGGCGTGCGAGCGCTGCCCGCTCGCCGACGCGTGCGCCTGGGTGGCCGCGGGCTCCCCGCCGCCGACGCAGGCGC
>NZ_JANQCJ010000038.1:0-18627 GCF_024723355.1 Micrococcus sp. HG099
GGCCGAGCCGGCGCCCGAGCGCCAGCAGGACCAGGCCCAGCAGCGGCTGGCCGACGGTCCAGGCCACGGACGCGACGACGGCGCCCGGCGCCGCCGCCAGCATGCCCGCGGTCCACGGCACCCCGAGGGCGTCGTGGACCGGCAGGCGGTGCAGGGCCAGGACCGCGGTGAACGCGCCGGCGACGACGGCCGCCCCGGCCGGCAGGGGCGCGCCGCCGCGCTCGGCGGTCCGGCGCATCCACCACCGCTGGACCGAGCCGGCCAGCACGAGGGCCAGCACGGCCCCCCACGGCAGGGTCCAGCCGTCGGGCAGCGGCGAGAGCGTCAGGTGGACCGCCGTGCCGAGGACGCCGGCGCCCAGGCCGAGCAGCGCTCCGCCGAGGACCCCGGCGCCGCGGGCGGCGCCGCGCCGTCCGGACCGGTCAGGCACGGGCGCGGGCGCGCGCGGCCTTCAGGCGCTCGTTGGCGTCCAGGACCACCTTGCGGATGCGGATGTCCTCCGGGGTGATCTCCACGCACTCGTCCTCGCGGGCGAACTCGAGGGACTCCTCGAGGGTGAGCTGGCGCGGGGGCGTCAGGCCCTCGAACGAGTCCGAGGAGGCCGCACGCATGTTGGTGAGCTTCTTCTCCTTGGTGATGTTCACGTCCATGTCGTCCGCGCGGGAGTTCTCGCCGACGATCATGCCCTCGTACACCTCGGAGCCGGGCTGGATGAAGAAGGAGCCGCGCTCCTGCAGGTTGATCATGGCGAACGGGGTGGCCGTGCCGGCGCGGTCCGCCACGAGCGAGCCGTTGTTGCGGTACTCGATGGTGCCGGCCCAGGGCTCGTAGCCGTTGGCGATGGAGGAGGCGATGCCGGCGCCGCGCGTGTCCGTGAGGAACTGGGTGCGGAAGCCGATCAGGCCGCGGGCGGGCACGGAGAACTCCATGCGGATCCAGCCGGTGCCGTGGTTGGACATCTCCTGCATGCGGCCCTTGCGGGCGGCCATGAGCTGGGTGACGGCGCCCATGAACTCCTCGGGCGTGTCGATGGTCATCAGCTCCATGGGCTCGTGGACCTTGCCGTCCACGGTCTTGGTGACCACCTGCGGCTTGCCCACGGTCAGCTCGAAGCCCTCGCGGCGCATCTGCTCCACGAGGATGGCCAGCGCGAGCTCGCCGCGGCCCTGGACCTCCCAGGCGTCCGGGCGCTCGGTGGGGAGCACCTTGAGGGAGACGTTGCCGATCAGCTCGGCGTCCAGGCGGTCCTTCACCTGGCGGGCCGTGACCTTGGCGCCCTTGACGCGGCCGGCCAGCGGGGAGGTGTTGATGCCCACGGTCATGGAGATGGCGGGGTCGTCCACCGTGATCAGCGGCAGCGGCTTGGGGTTCTCGACGTCCGTGAGGGTCTCGCCGATCATGATGTCCTCGATGCCGGCCACGGCCACGATCTCGCCCGGGCCGGCCTCCTCGATCGGCTCGCGGCTCAGGCCCTTGGTGCCGAGCAGCTCGGTGATCTTCACGGTCTTCAGCGTGCCGTCCTGGCGGGCCCAGGCGACCTGCTGGCCCTTCTTCAGGGTGCCGTTGAAGATGCGCAGCAGGGCCAGGCGGCCCAGGAACGGGGAGGCGTCCAGGTTGGTGACGTGCGCCTGGAGGACCTCGCCCTCCGTGTAGGCGGGGGCCGGGATGTGCTCCATCATGGTGGCGAACAGCGGCTCGAGGTCCTCGGAGTCCGGCAGGGAGCCGTCCTCGGGCTGGTTCAGCGAGGCGCGGCCGGCCTTGCCGGAGGCGAACACCACGGGCAGGTTCAGCACGGAGTCCAGGTCCAGGTCCTCCACCTCGTCGGCGAGGTCCGAGGCCAGGCCCAGGAGCAGGTCCATGGAGTCGGAGACGACGCCGTCGATGCGGGCGTCCGGGCGGTCCGTCTTGTTGACCACGAGGATCACGGGCAGCTTGGCGGCCAGCGCCTTGCGCAGCACGAAGCGGGTCTGCGGCAGCGGGCCCTCGGAGGAGTCCACGAGCAGCACGACGCCGTCCACCATGGACAGGCCGCGCTCCACCTCGCCGCCGAAGTCGGCGTGGCCGGGGGTGTCGATCACGTTGAAGGTCACGGTCTGGCCCTCGGGGGCGGAGGGCCCGGAGTAGAACACGGTGGTGTTCTTGGCCAGGATCGTGATGCCCTTCTCGCGCTCCAGGTCCCCGGAGTCCATGACGCGCTCGGCCACCTCCCCGTGGGCCGCGAAGGCGCCTCCCTGACGGAGCATGGCATCCACGAGGGTGGTCTTGCCGTGGTCCACGTGGGCCACGATGGCCACGTTGCGCAGGTCGGAGCGGCGGGTGTCGGTCGAGGTCATGGGCGTCCTGTCCGGTTCGTGAGGCGTGGGGCGGGGACGCACGACGACGGCGGCCCCCGTGCGATTGTACGCGCAGGGACCGCCGTCGGATGGCGGGCCGGTCGGCCCGGGTGCGCGGCGGGGCCGGCCCGCCGCGCACCCTCAGGGGATCAGTAGACGCCCTCGCCGAGGGAGGCGAGGAAGTCGCGGCGCTCCTGGCGCCGCTCCGCCTGCTGGTCCGGGTCCGGCACGGGGGCCGCGGCCAGGAGCCGGCGGGTGTACTCCTCACGCGGGTTGTGGAGCACCTCCTTGGTGGGTCCCTGCTCCACCTGGCGGCCGTCCTTGAGGACGAGCACCTTGTGGGCCAGCATGTCCACCACCGCGAGGTCGTGGGACACGAACAGGCAGGCGAACTCGTAGCGCTGCTGCAGCTCGGCGAACATGTCCAGCACCGCGGCCTGGACGGACACGTCCAGCGCCGAGGTCGGCTCGTCCGCGATGAGCACCTGGGGGTCCAGGGTCAGGGCGCGGGCGATCGAGACGCGCTGGCGCTGGCCCCCCGAGAGCTCGTGCGGGTAGCGGTTCACCACGGAGCGGGGCAGGCGCACCGCGTCCAGCAGCTCCTCGGCGCGGGCCAGGCGCGAGCGCCGGTCCCCCACCTTGTGGACCACCATCGGCTCGGTGATGACGTCGCCGATCGGGAACCGGGGGTCCAGCGAGGCCGCCGGGTCCTGGAACACCACGCCGATGTTCTTGCGCAGCTTCCGCTGCTCCGACTTCGGCATGGCAGCCAGGTCGTGGCCCTGGATCCGCAGCGAGCCCTCCGCGATGGTGAGCAGGCCCAGCACCGACTTGGCGATGGTGGACTTGCCCGAGCCGGACTCGCCCACGAGGCCGAGGATCTCGCCCGGGGCCACCTGGAAGCTGACGTCGTGCACCACGCGGTTCTTCTTGCCGCGGTGGTCGTACTCGAGGTGCAGGTCCTCCGCCTCGATCGCGTACTTGGCCGTCGTCTGGGTGGCCGTGACCGGCTCCGGCTCGGCGACCTCGTACGTCGCGCCGAGGCGCGGCACCGAGGAGAGCAGCTTCTGCGTGTAGGGGTGCTGGGCGTGCTGGAGCACCTGGTGCACCGTGCCCTGCTCCACGAGCTCGCCGTGGAGCATCACGCACACGCGGTCCGCCATGTCCGCCACCACGCCCATGTTGTGCGTGATGAGCAGGATGCCGGTGTTCATCTTGTTCTTCAGCGAGCGCAGCAGCTCCAGGATCTCCGCCTGGACCGTCACGTCGAGCGCCGTGGTGGGCTCGTCCGCGATGATCACCTTCGGAGAGCAGCTGATGGCCATCGCGATCACGATGCGCTGGCGCTGGCCGCCGGAGAACTGGTGCGGGTACTGCTTCAGGCGCTCCGCCGCGTCCGGGATGCCCACCATGGTGAGCAGCTCGACCGCGCGCTTGTCCGCCTCGGTGCCGTAGGCGATGCCGTGCAGCTCCAGCGCCTCGGTGAGCTGGTCGCCCACCGTGAGCACCGGGTTCAGCGCCGTCATCGGCTCCTGGAACACCATGGCGACCTCGTCACCGCGGATCCCGCGCAGCTGGCCGGGGGTCATGTCGAGCACCTCGCGGCCCGCGAGCTGCACCGAGCCGGTGATGTCCGCGTTGCTCGGCAGCAGGCCCATGGCGGTGGCGCTGGTGACGGACTTGCCGGAGCCCGACTCGCCCACGAGGGCGACGACCTCGCCGGGCTTGACGTCGAACGTCACACCCTTCACGGCGTGGACCTCGCCGAACTCGGTCCCGAACTTCACGTCCACGTCGCGGAACGCGAGCACGGGCTTGCCGTCCAGGTCGTCGTGGCGGGCCACGACCCCCATGGAGCTGGTCGCCGGGCCGGGGGTCGGCCCGCCCGTGCCCGAGGAGCCGGGCACGGCCGCGCCGCGCGCGTCGAGGTCGGCGGAGTGCGAGCCGTGCTCGCCGGCGCCGGTCCCGACCGCCGTCGGCTCAGTGCCGGCGGCGTCGTGCTGGTTCTTCTTGCCGGACATCGGTCGGCCTTCCTTGTCGTTGCCGTGCGCGGTCACTGGCCCACACCTCCTGCCGGGCCGCCGACTCCGCCGCGGCGGGGCTCGGGGGCGTCGGGGTCGGCGATGAGGTCGTCCGCCTCACCGTCACGGGCGGTGGGCGCGGTGCCCAGGCCGGCGGCGGTGGTGGCGCCGGCGTCGGTCTTGGCGGCACGGCGGCCGAACAGGCCGCGCTTGCGGCCCGCCGCCGCGCCCTGACGCGGGTCGAAGGCGTCGCGCAGGCCGTCGCCCAGGAAGTTCACGGACAGGGCGATGGCCAGGATGATCATGCCCGGCCACCAGAACAGCCACGGACGGGTGGTGAAGGAGTTCTGGTAGAGGCTGATGAGCAGGCCCAGGGACGAGTCCGGGGCCTTCACGCCGAAGCCGAGGAAGGAGAGCGAGGTCTCCAGCAGCACGGCGCCGGCGATCGCGAACGTCGCGTTGACCACGATCACGCCGATGGTGTTCGGCAGCAGGTGCTTGCCGATCACGCGGCCCGGCTTGGCGCCCATGGCGACGGCGGCCGCCACGAACTCCTTCTCGCGCAGGGAGAGGACCTCGCCGCGCACGAGACGGGCCAGCGACGTCCAGGTCACCAGGCCGAGCACGAGCGCGAGCGGGAGGATGCCCATGTTCGCGCCGCTGGCCATCTTGCCGAGCACGGCCGCCAGCACGAGCAGCGGGATGACGATGATCAGGTCGGTCAGGCGCATCAGCACCGAGTCGATCCAGCCGCCGAAGTAGCCGGACACGGCGCCGATGACGGCGCCGATCACCGTGGAGAGCAGGCCCACGATGGCCGCGATGATCATGGACTGCTGAGTGCCGCGCATCACCAGGGCGAAGTAGTCCTTGCCCGTGGAGTCCTGGCCGAAGGGGTGCTCGCCCCATCGGATGCCCTCGCCGCCGAGGAACTGCGGCACGAGCGAGAGGGTGGGCCGGCCGCCGTCCACCACGGTGGCGGCGGCGAGGTAGGACTTGTCCCACCAGCCGGGGATGCCGGCGAAGCCGATGGACGTGAACGCCATCACCGTGATGAACACGAGGACGATCACGGAGGCCATCGCGGCCTTGTGGTGGAGGAAGCGCTTGCGGACCAGGGCGCCCTGCGAATAGGACTTCCCGGCCTTGGCGCGGAGCTTGGCGTCCTCGGCCTCCGCGAGGTCGAAGATCTGCTGCTCGTCGAGCTGGGTGCCCGACGTTGAGGAGTTGTTGGTCGTCATCTGGCTCACACTCGAATCCGGGGGTCGAGGACGGCGTAGAGCACGTCCGCCACGAGGTTCATCAGCACGGCGGCGGTGCCGGTCACCAGGAAGAACGCCATGACGGGCATGGGATCCACCTGGTTGAGGCCGGTGGCGAACAGCTCGCCCATGCCCTTCCAGCCGAACACCTGCTCCGTGATCACGGCGCCGCCGATCAGGCCGGCGAAGTCGAAGGCCATGATCGTGGTGATGGGGATCAGCGAGTTGCGGAACGCGTGCTTCAGGATCACCTGGCGCTCCGACAGGCCCTTGGCGCGCGCGGTGCGGATGTAGTCCTGGCGCGAGACCTCGAGCATGGAGGAGCGGGTGTACCGCGAGTAGGTGGCCACCGAGATGATGGTCAGCAGGATGGTGGGCAGCAGCAGCTGCGCGCCGCGGTCCAGGAAGAGCACCCAGAAGTGGCCCTCCATATTGGGCGTGCCCGAGCCGATCGTGGAGATCGGACGCGGCTTGGCCCGCAGGAAGGCGGGCCAGTAGTTCATGACGTGCTCGGCCACGATCGACACGCCCATGATCAGGGCGGTCACCAGCGAGGCGGACACGGCCGCGCTCTTGGAGAAGCCGCCGAGCAGGCGGCCCACGAGGATGGCCACGAGCACCAGGATCACGCCGAGGCCGGCGATCAGCAGCGCCGAGGGCGTGCTGCGCAGGATGCCGTAGGTGGCGTAGTAGGCCACGATGCCGATCGCGACGGTCACGAGGGTCGCCTTGAGCACCGAGCGGTTGCGCAGGCCGGCGATCACGGTGGTGGCGCCGACGGCGGCGGCCAGGCCGATCAGGGCCTGGACGATCGGGCCCATCTGCGGGTTGCGCCAGAAGTCGAGGGCGAAGAGCAGCCAGCCACCGACGAGGACGACCGCCACGGTGGCCAGGAAGGTGAACACGCGGCGCTTGACGTCTCCGGCCATGACGGCCTGGAGGGCGAGGCCCACGAGCAGGGCCAGCACGATCAGCCCTGTCCAGTTGAGCTCCGGCATCCTGATCCAGTCGTTGAACCGGATGCCCAGGTACTCCTTCAGGAGCACGGCGGCCCAGAACACGGGCAGGGAGAAGAAGAGGAAGATCAGGAACGTGACCACGTAGTCCAGGCCGGAGTACTGGCGGATCGCGGTGATGATGCCGACCGCGATGCCGATGATGATGGCCAGGACGGTGGCGAGCACGACGAGGCGCAGCGTGGAGGCCGCGGCGTTGCTCAGGAGGTCGCCGATCTGCTGACCGGAGCGGTTGAGCCCGAAGTCGCAGTTGCCGGTGGCGCAGCCGGCGACGCCGGTCAGCCAGTCCCAGTAGCGGCCGTACCACGGCTGGTCCAGCCCCATGAACTGGGTGCGCGCGGCGATGAGGGTCTCGCGGTTGGGGCTCGAGGACTCTCGCAGGTCCTGGAGGGGGTCGCCCGAGTTGACCACGAGGAAGAACAGGAGGATCGATGCGCCGAACAGCACCAGGAGGGAGCTGCCGAGACGCTTGAGGATGAATTTCAGCACAACAGGGGGTGGCCTTCCGTGCGCGTGCGGAGGAGAGGGAAGTGCGGCGGAGCCGCGGTTCACGGCCAGAGCCCGGCCGGTGCCCGGCCGGGCTCTGTCCTGAGTCCGGACACCGGCGGTCCGCTGGGAGCGGACCGCCGGTCGTCAGGGATCAGTGGGACGTCACTGCTGGACGCGGACCCACTGCTCCACGTTCCACAGCGCGCCCGACTGGGCGGCGGAGTCGCGCACGTTGGCGACGTCGGCGTTGTGGCCGACCACACCCGGGTGGGCGTACAGCGGGATCGCCTGGAAGTCCTCCCACAGGAGCTTCTCGATGATCTTGGTCTGCTCCTTCTGCTCGTCCTCGTCCAGCGAGGTGGCCAGGGCGTCCCACGCGGCGTCGACCTCGGGGTTGGAGTACTTCACCTGGTTCTGCGCGCCGGTGGTGTGGTAGATGTTCTTGCCCGACGCCTTCTGGCCGGAACCGGCCCAGGCGAACAGGGCCGCATCCACGTCACCCGCAGGCAGGACCTCAGTGAAGAACACCGGCGAGTTGGCGTCCTGGATGTTGAAGCCGGCCTGGTCGCACGAGCTCTTGATGAGCGCGACGGTCTCGGTGCGGCGCGGGTTGCCGGCCTGGTAGCCGAGGCGCACGGTCGGGTTGGAGACGCCCGACTGCTCGACGAGCTCCTTGGCACGCTCGAGGTTCGGCTGGTCCAGCTCCGACGGGTAGGCCGCGTCCACGACCTCCTGGTAGTCGTCCTGGAACGGGAAGACCTCGCGCAGGTTCATGACCTGGGCCTCGGGGTAGATCGGCTTGATCAGGTTGTCCACGATCTGCTGACGCGGCACGCACAGGGCGAAGGCCTCGCGCAGCTCCGGGGAGTCGGCGAAGACCGAGCCCTCGACGTGGCTGTAGTCGATGTGCTCCCAGGTCATCTGGTCGCCGGTCTGGATGTTGACGGAGTCGCCCAGGCCCTCGAGCTGCTGCAGGGTGTCCACGGTGGCCTGCGGCTCGATGACGTCCAGGTCGCCGTTCTGCAGCGCCTGCACGTGGGTCTTCGGGTCGGCGAAGCGGAGCACGAGCTCCTTGGTGGCGGCGGGGGTGCCGAAGTACTCCGGGTTGGCCGTGAGCGTGATGCTCTGGCCGGCCTGCCAGCCGCCCTCCTTGAACATGTAGGGGCCGGTGGAGGGCACGTCCGCCAGGTCCGGCAGCTCGCCCGGGTTGAAGTCCCAGCCGTCGTTCCAGAACTCGGCGGCGGGGGCCAGCGCCTCGACGTCCTTGTTCGCGGCGGCCTCGGCGAGCTCCTCGATGGTCATGCCGGCCTTCTCGGCGACGATGTGCGCCGGGAGGGTGGAGCCGATCAGGATCTCCCAGTCGGCGTAGGGCTCGGCGTAGGTGACCGTGAACTCCTTGCCGGCGGGGTCGCCCTCGGGGGCCTCGGTGATGTACTTGCCCTGCTCGAAGGAGATGGAGTCGAACAGCGGGGCCTCGGCGCCCTCGGCCTTGACGGTGTCGTTCTCCACGGCCCACTGCAGGATGTAGTCGGCGGCGGTGACGGGGGTGCCGTCGGACCACTTGGCGTCCTCGGCGATGGTGTACTTCACCTGCAGCGGCTCGTCCGAGACCTTCTCGTAGGTGCCGAAGTCCTCGTTCTTCTGGATGGAGCCGTCCGTGCCGAAGTACCAGAAGGAGGAGAACATGCGGTCCACCACGGCGGAGTTGTACGTGGTGTAGGTGTTGGACTGCACGCCGTTGTAGGACACGAAGTCGTCCGCGCCGACGGAGTAGGCGATGGTGTCGTCCTGGGGCTGGATATCGCCCAGGTCCGCCATGCCGGGGCCGTCCACGGGGGCGGTGAGCTTCTGGCCCTTGTCACCCTCGGTGACCTCGGGGGCGCCGGCCTCGCCGCCCTGCGAGGCGGAGCCGGAGGCGCCGCCGTTGCCGGAGGAGGCGGTGTTGTCGGCGTCGTCGCCGCCGCCCGGGGCGCAGGCGGAGAGGATGAGGGCCGAGCCGGCGGCGAGGGCCGCGGCGGCGGAGAGCTTGGTGTACTTCATGGAAGTGGCTTCCGTTCATCAGAGGTGCAAGGACGTCGCGCATCCGGCCACGGGTGGGAACCGGTGGTGCGAGACGACCTCCGGGCCGTTCCGCCGAGACGGAACGTTCCGTGAGATGGACCACACTGTAGCGGGCACATTCCGATTCGCGAAAGTCCCGCGCCCGGATCCGCCCACCCGCGTGTCGCCTGGGGCGATGCGCCGCCGGTCAGCGCGGCAGCGCGGGGCCTACCGGGAAGTAGCCCAGGTAGCTCACGCCGGAGGTGTTGTAGGTGAACTTGATGCCCATGATCACGCGGATCCCGACGTGCATCCCCCACGCGACTACGGCGAAGGCGCGGCCCAGGCGGCGGTCCACCAGGGACAGCGGCGCCCCCAGCTCGACGGCCAGGGCCACGGTGGCCATCAGGGTGAAGAAGTGCTCCTGCCGGTACAGCGCCCGCCCGGCCGCGGGCATCTCGGAGCCGAAGAGCTCCTTGCGCAGCCCGTCGATGGCGATCTGGCCGCGCAGGACGTCGCCGCCGGCCCACTTGACCCCCAGCTCGCTGCGCACCTTGGCGACGCCGGAGATGAGGTAGACCACGCACGTCGCCGCGTTGACCATGGGCAGCACTCCCCCGTACCGCCGCTCCAGCACGGCCGGGGCGAGACCCCGGCCGGCGACGGCGGCGTCCACGCTCAGCGCGTCGGCGCTCGGTGAGACGCCCAGCACCATCTGGTGCATCAGCAGCATGTTGTCGTTGTGGTAGAGCATCCCCCACGAGTTGCGGTAGCTCAGCGTCCACAGCTGCAGGGCCGCGTTGAGCGGTCCGGTGACGCGATGGGCCACCCCGAGGGTCGCGAGCGCGTTCACGGCCTGGGCGGCGTCGAACAGGCCGTCGGCCACGCGCGGTGGCAGGGGCCGCTTGAGGACCTTCACCACGCCCACGGGCTCGAAGCGGCGCGGGTCCTGCCGGTGCAGCCCTCGGACGAGGTCGCGGCGGCGGTGCCCGTTCCAGGCGGCGAAGGCGCCGACGCCGAGGCGGACAACGGCGGGGCGGGCGGGCGTGGCGGCGGGGCGGAGCACGTCCACGGCGTGCCGCCACACGGAGGCGAGGAGGGGGCGTCCGGTGCTCATCGTCCCGCCTCCCGGCCGAGCTGGGCGGCGTCCCGCCGCTCCTGGACGGCCTCGGCCCTGCCGCCGACGGCACAGCGGGCGAGGACCTGCTCGCGCTGGGGCAGGCGCTGCCCGGCCATGTACTCGTCGAAGCGGAAGCGGGAGCGCACGGCCTCCACGGTCACGATCGCGGCCTCGCGGCGGCGTCGCGTGGACCCCGGGCCGGAGCCGGTGGGCACCGCTCCCCCGAGCGCCTCGGTCTGGCGGGCCAGGGCGTCGGCGTAGTCCTGGACGACGACGGCGGCGTCGCCCCGGCGGAAGGCGCGGGCCACCTGCTTGCGGGTCTGGTTGAGCCCGCCCGTGCCGAAGTGGCGGTGGTGCGGGATGACGCGCTCGCCCTCGGCGGTCAGGCCGATGACGTGCGGGACGTGCGTCGAGCGGCCCCGGTGCTCCGAGAACATGGGGTACGTGGACAGCGGGAAGGAGTCGAGCCGGAACTTCGGCGCGTCCGTGCCGGAGAGGTGGCTGCCGGCGTAGGCGCGCAGCGGCCACAGGGCCACGGCGACGGCGGCTGCGCCGAGGCCGATCGCCCATGCGTCCCGGGCGGTGGGCTCGGGGGCGGCGGTCGGGGCCGGCGGGCGGTCGATGAGCGGTCGGAGTGCGAGCGGGACTCTCATGGCTCCTCCTGGGGGTGATGACGGTCGGGCGGCGGGTGGGGCGGTGTCGGGGCGGGTCAGCGGCCGGTGGCGCGGGCGCGGTCGGCCAGCAGGGTCCGCACGGCCCACGCGCCGGCCATGCCGTGCACGCCGGCGCCGGGCGGCGTGGAGGCCGAGGCGAGGTAGAGGCCGGGCCGGCCGACGCGGTGCGGCCGCGGGGAGGCGGTGGGGCGCAGCAGCAGCCGCAGGCCGGCCATCGAGCCGCCGGCGATGTCCCCGCCCACGAGGTTGGGGTTCCACGCCTCGAGGTCCGCCGGACGCATGTCCACGGCGCCGAGGATCCGGTCCCGGAACCCGGGGGCGTGCCGCTCCACCTCCGCCTCGATCAGCGGGCGGACGTCCCCGGGGTGCCCGTGGGGCACGTGCGCGTAGGACCAGAGCACGGTGCGCCCCGCGGCGGGGCCGGCCGCGCGGGAGGGGTCCGCGGACTGCTGCTGGCAGAGCATCACGAAGGGCCGGGCGGGCATGCGGCCGGCGGCGACGTCGGCCTCGGCCCGCTGGATGTCCGCGGCGGTGCCGCCGAGGTGCACGGTGCCGGCGCCGGCCAGGCGCCCGTCGCGCCACGGGACGGGGCCGTCGAGCAGGAAGTCCACCTTGGAGACGGCCGGGCCGGGGCACCACCGCTGGAGCGCGGCGGCGTAGGAGGGCGGCAGGTCGGTCCCGCGCAGCCGCGCCACCTGGCGCGGAGTCATGTCCAGCACGACGGCGTCCGCGTCGGGCAGCGCCCGCAGGTCCGTGACCTCCTGGTCCAGGTGCAGGCGCCCGCCGCGGGCGCGCAGCACGGACACGAGCGCGTCGGTGATGGCCCCGGAACCGCCGCGGGCCACGGGCCAGCCCGAGCTCATGCCCAGGGCGCCGAACAGGGCGCCGAACGCGCTGGTGAGGGGACGGCCGGGGGGCATGATCGCGTGGACGGCGGAGCCGGTGTAGAGGGCGCGGGCCTGCTCGGTGCGGAACACGGCCCGCCCGAAGTGGGCCGCCGGCCAGGGCGCGCGCAGCCCGAACCGCGCCATGGCCACCGGGTGGGGCCAGGGGCGCACCAGCGGGCCGAGCACGTCCGCCACGAGCTGCTCGATGTGCTCCACGAGGGCGCCGTGGACCGCCCGCCACGCGCGCCCGTCCGGGCCGAGGCCCTCCGCGGTGGCGTCCAGGTCGCGGTGCAGGATCGCGGCCGGGCCGTCCGGCAGCGGATGGCCCATCGGCACCGCGGGGTGCAGCCACTGCAGCCCGTGGGCGGCCAGGTCCAGATCCCGGAACACGGGGCTGGCCGCGCCGAACGGATGGCCCGCCGCGCCGAGGTCCACCACGGTTCCCTCCCCCAGCACCGGCGCTGAGGCCGACGCGCCGCCGGGCACGGGGGCCCGCTCGTACACGTCCACCTCCCAGCCCTCGCGGGCGAGCAGCGCCGCGGCCGTGAGGCCGTTGGGTCCGGCGCCCACCACCACGGCGCGGCCGGGCTCGACGCCCCGCGGCAGCGCGAAGCGGGGACCGGCGGCGGGGGCCGGCGACGGGGTGGGCCAGGCGGTCATGGACTCTCCGATGCTGGTGCGTGCGGTGCGGACGGGGCCGGGCCCCGGAGCCGATGCCAGTCTCGCCCCCACCCATGAGACGGTGATGAGACGGAGGCCGCCGGCCGGCTCATTAGGATGGTCGCACCCCGCCGCACGTGCTTCAGGAGGATGCGCCGTGGACCCCTTCTGGATCGCTCTGGCCCTGACGGCCTTCGCCGGCCTGGCCACGGTGCTGGGCGGCGTCCTCGCCGTCGTCGGGAAGGAGCCCTCCGGGCGCGGCCTCGGGGCCGCGCTGGGCCTGGCCGCCGGCGTGATGATCGCGGTGTCCTTCCTGGAGATGCTGCCGGTGGCCGTCGAGGGCCTGGCCGGCGCGGTCGGCGGGGCCGCCACCGCCCTCGCCGTGGGCGCGCTCGCGGTGGGCGCGGCCGGCTACGTGGTCCTGGAGCGCGCGGTGCCGGTGCCCGCGGCGGGCGTGCCGGACGACGTGGACGGCCCCGACGGGCTGAGCCGGCTGCGGCTCATGCGCCTGGGCATGGTGACGGCGCTGGCGATCGGCCTGCACAACGTCCCCGAGGGGTTCGTGACGTTCGCCGGCGCCCTGCAGGACCCGTCCGTGGGGGTGGCGCTGGCCGTGGCGATGGCGGTGCACAACGTGCCCGAGGGGATCGCGGTGGCCGTGCCCGTCCGGCGGGCCACCGGCTCCCGGCGCAAGGCCTTCGCATGGACCGCGTTCACCGGCCTCGCCGAGCCCGTGGGCGCCCTCGTGGGCTGGCTGCTGCTCGCCCCGTTCCTGAACCCCGCGCTCGTGGCGGTGGTATTCGCCGCCGTGGCCGGCGTGATGATCACCGTCAGCCTGGACGCGCTGCTGCCCGCGGCCCGCGCCGCCGGCGGGCGGGCGGCCACGCTGGCCGGCGTCCTGCTGGGCGTCGCCGCGATGGCGATCTCCCTCGACCTGCTCGGCTGAGCCGGACGGCGCCCGCCCGGCGGGGCCGCGCTGCGGGAGCGGCCGGTCCTCTCAAGGGGAGCGCCGGGGCGGGCTGCCGGTCAGTTGACCACGGCCTCCTGCAGCACGGCCTCCGCCTCGCGGACCTCCCCGGAGGCAGTCCGCCACGTCACGGTGATCCGGTCCCCCACGTTGTGGTCGTTCACCAGGCGGGACATGCGGGAGGCGCTGCCCTCCACCGCCTGGCCGTCGACGGACAGCACCACGTCGCCCGGCACGAGGCCGATCGCCTCGGCCGCCGAGTCCGCGTCCACCTGCATCACCACGACGCCGGCCTCGGGGTCGGCGGCGACCATGATGCCCAGTGCGCCGTCCGCGCCGATGCTGACGGTGTCCGTCTCCTCCCCGGAGAGGACCTGGTCCACGACGCCCAGGGCGACGCCCAGCGGGATGGCGAAGCCGTCGACCTCCTGCGCGCCCGTCCCGTCGCTGGCCGCTACCGTGACGCCGACGACCTGGCCGTCGTCGTCCACCACGGGACCGCCGGAGTAGCCGGGCACCACGTCCGCGTCCGTCTGGATCAGGCCCGTCAGGCGCGCGTACTCGTCGCTGCCCTGGGACGCGGCCATGATGGTGCGGTCCGTGCCGAGCACCGTGCCGCGCACCGCGGTGAGATGCCCCTGGCCGCGCCCGTTACCGACCGCCGCCACCTCGTCCCCGCGCCGGACCGGGTCCAGCGAGACGCTGGCCACCGGCAGGTCGGTGACGCCGTGGACGTCCAGCACCGCGACGTCATGCTCCGCGTCCCGCCCGAGGACCGTGGCCGTGTGCCGCTCCCCCGTGTCCGCCTCCACCACGAAGACCTCGGAGGAGTCCTCCACCACGTGGTAGTTGGTCAGCGCCAGGCCCTCGGGGGTGAGGACCATGCCGGTGCCGGTGCCCATCCTCTGGCCCAGGACCGTCTCCACGAGCAGGATGCCCGGGGCGTGGTCCACCGCGAGCCCCGGGTCCAGCTCGGACCCGGCGTGGGCGGGCGCGTCCCAGTCGACCGCCACGCCCTCGTGGGCGCCGGCCAGCTCCTGGGCGAGCGCGCCGGCGTCCGGGGGCGCCGCCTCCCGCGCCGAGACGACGGGGTCCGGGGCGCCGGCGACGTCGACCATCCGCCCCGCCACCAGCAGGGTCACCCCGACGGCGATCACGAGCGCGCCGAGCACGCCGAAGAAGGAGATCGCCAGGGCCAGCGGCGAGCGCCGGCGGCGCGGCGGCCAGCCTGGCGGGACGCTCATGCTCAGGCCTGCGCGGCCGCCAGGGCGGCCTCGTAGTCCGGCTCCTCGGTGATCTCGGGGACCAGCTGGGCGTGGCGGACGACGCCCTCCGCGTCCACCACGACGACGGCGCGCGCGAGCAGGCCCTCGAGCGGGCCGTCCACCATGGTCACCCCGTAGTCGTCCCCGAAGGAGGAGCGGAACACGGAGCCGGAGCGGACGTTCTCGATGCCCTCGGCGGAGCAGAAGCGGGCCGCCGCGAAGGGCAGGTCCGCGGAGACGGCGAGGACAGTGGTGTCCTCCAGGTCCGTGGCGCGGGAGTTGAACTCGCGGACGGAGGCGGCGCACACGCCGGTGTCCAGCGAGGGGAACACGTTGAGGATCACGCGGCGGCCGCGCAGCTCCTGCAGGGTCACCGGGGACAGGTCCGCGCCGGTGAGGGTGAAGTCCGGGGCGGGGGCGCCCACCTCGGGCAGGTCGCCGACGGTCTGGACGGGGGTGCTCTTCATGTGGGTCGTGGCCATGGGGACAGCCTAGGCGGTGCAGGGCGGAGGCTCCTGGCACGGGCGGCGCGGGGCGGGGGGCTCCTGGCGCGAGCGGTGCGGGGCCGGGAGACCGGATGGGCGTGCCCTCTTGCAACGCGCCGCTCCCCGCACGAGCTGTCCTGCACAGTGCCGCTCCCCGCCCGAGCTGTCCTGCAGAGTCCCGCTCCCCGCCCGAGCTGTCCTGCAGAGCGCCGTGATGAGGGCGATTCGGCGGCTCATAACGGCCGGATGCAGGACAGCTCGGGGCGTGCGGCAGCGTGAGCAGTCTCCCGGCCCTCCGCCGAGCCTCGTCCACGACGCCGGGCCCGCCTGCCCCTAGGATGGGCGCGGCCGAACGATGCGCCCCCGGGCGGTCCGTTCGGCGGACGGCGAACAGAGAGGGGCCAGGATGCGAACTCCCATGACGTCCAACGTCACGGACACCGCGCTGCTGTTCGAGGGCGGCGGCATGCGCGCCTCCCTGACCTCGGCCGTGGTGGCCGAGCTGCTGCGCGAGCGGATCCACGTGGACTTCGTGGCCGGCATCTCCGCCGGCTCCTCGAACTCCGTGAACTACCTGGCACGCGATCCCGAGCGTGCCCGCCGCTCCTTCGTGGACTTCGCGGACGACCCGCGCTTCGGCAACTGGCTGAGCTTCGTCCGCGGCAAGGGGCTGTTCAACGCGGAGTACATCTACGAGCACGCCGGCCTGCCCGAGGCGGACCTGCCCTACGACTTCGCGACGTTCCAGGCGAACCCCGCCCGGCTCGTCCTGGTCGGCTTCGACGCGGTGACCGGGCAGACCCGCTGGTGGGACCGCTCGGACATGGGCACGCTGGCCGACCTCATGGTGCGGGTGCGGGCCTCCTCCACCATGCCCGTGCTCATGCCGCCCGTGCACGCCGAGGGCACGGTGTTCGTGGACGGTGCGCTCGGCGTGGACGGCGGCATCCCGGTCACGGCCGCCGAGGAGGCCGGCTTCGAGAAGCTGTTCGTGGTGATGACGCGCGAGCGCTCCTACGTGAAGCGGCCGGAGCGGTTCCCGGCCTTCTACCAGCGCACCTTCCGCCGCTATCCCGCGGTGGCCGAGGCCCTGATCAGCCGGTGGCGCCGCTACAACGAGACCCGCGAGCGCCTCTTCGAGATGGAGCGGCAGGGGCAGGCGTACCTGTTCGTTCCAGAGTCCATGCCGGTCTCCAACGCCGAGCGCTCCGTGGCGAAGCTGGCGGCCGCCCATGAGCTCGGCCTGGCGCAGGTGCGCCGGGAGATGCCGGCGATCCGGGAGTTCCTGGGCCTCTGACGGGCCGCGGTGCTCCCCCTCGGGACCGACAGCACTCCCCCGCGGCGCCGACAGTCCGCCCGCGCGAGGGGGCGGCGCCGGCGGCGCACCCGCGCGCGGCGGTGCGTCAGCGCGCGGCGCCGGCGGCCGAGTCCGGCAGGCCGAACACCCAGTCGAACGCGTACGCGTACACGGCGGCGTAGACGAGGAAGAACACGAGCAGCCCGGCCTCGATGAGGAACGCCTGCCACAGCCCCACGCCCAGGATGAGCGCCACGGCCGGAACCAGGAAGAGGATGAGCCCGCCCTCGAAGGCGACGGCGTGCAGCGCCCGCAGCCACCACGGCCGGCCGGTGATGCCCGCGCGTCGCTCGACCGCCTCGAACATCGAGTTGAACGCGATGTTCCACAGCAGGGCCACCGTGGAGGAGACCACGGCGACCGCCAGCGAGGAGCCGCCCGAGTTGCCGAACGCGGCCAGGATCCCGGTGGTGAAGAGGATGGCCAGCAGCTCGAAGACCACCGCGTAGACGATCCGTCGCTGCAGCGGCGAGCGGAACACCCGCCGCCTCACCAGGGCGCGGCGGCCCCCGGGGCCCCGGGGCGCGTCGGAGGACGACGACGGCACGGAGGGGACGTCGTCGGGACGCGGGGCGATGGTGAGGGGCTCGGACACGGCGCTCAGCCTAGGCATCGGCCGCGGCGGCGACGAATCCGGTGACCGGCGTCACCGCCGCGGACGGCCTGGACCTGTCCGGCATGGCGGCGTGGCTGCGCCACCAGGCCGACGAGGAGATCGTGCACGCCAACAAGTTCATCGACCACGTGACCGACCGCGGCTCGGACGCCGCCGGCGACCTCAGCTCGCGGCCGCTGCTGAACTGGTTCCTCGAGGAGCAGATCGAGGAGGAGGCCACGGTCTCCGAGATCGTCGGCCAGCTCGAGCTGGTGGGCGACGACGGCTCGGGCCTGCTGCGCATGGACACGCGCCTGTCCTCCCGCCCGACGGAGACCACCGAGCCGGCCTGATCCCGCACCGGGAGGCCACGCCGCCTCTCTGACGGGCGCGCGGGTCGATATGCTCGACCCGCGTGCCCTTCGCGCGTCGGCGTCCCGAGGCGTCGTCCCACGTCCCAGGAGGAACCATGAGCGGTCTGGTCGCTCTGCTCGACGACGTCGCCGCCCTCGCCCGCCTCGCCGCCGCGAGCGTGGACGACGTCGCCGCCGGCGCCGCCAAGGCGTCCGCGAAGGCGGCCGGCGTGGTGGTGGACGACGCCGCCGTCACCCCGCAGTACATGGCCGGCGCCGCGGCGAACCGCGAGCTGCCCATGATCTGGCGCATCACCAAGGGCTCGCTGCGCAACAAGCTGTTGTTCATCCTCCCGGCGCTGCTGCTGCTGGACTGGCTGGCGCCGTGGGTGCTGCCGTGGCTGCTGCTGGCCGGCGGTACCTACCTCGCCTACGAGGGCGCCCACAAGGTGTGGGGCAAGCTCACCGGGCACTCCCCCGAGCATGACGAGCCGGCCGTGGAGAAGGGCCCCGAGGCGGAGGACAAGGTGGTCCGCGGCGCCATCACTACCGACTTCATCCTCTCCGCCGAGATCATGGTCATCTCCATGAACGAGGTGGCCGACGTCGACTTCTGGCTCAAGGCCGTGATCCTCGTGGTCGTGGCCATCCTGATCACCGCGGTGGTCTACGGCGCCGTCGCGCTGATCGTGAAGATGGACGACGTGGGCCTGCACATGACGCAGAACGGGCGCACCGCGGGCGGCCGCAGGTTCGGCGCCGGCCTGGTCAAGGCCATGCCCCACGTGCTGACCGCGATCACCGTGATCGGCACCGTGGCCATGCTCTGGGTGGGCGGCCACATCGTGCTCGTCGAGCTCGCAGCCCTGGGCGTGCCGTGGCCCTACGACGTCCAGCACGGGATCGTCCACGCAGTGGAGGCGGCCGGCGGCTTCGTGGCCTGGCTCGTGGAGACCCTGACCTCCGCCCTGTGGGGCCTGATCTGGGGCTCGCTCGCCCTCGGCGTGGTCCTCGTGGTCAACCGCCTGCGCGGCAAGAAGGACACCCTGGCGCACTGACGCGCCCTCCGCCCGAGCGCCCCGGGGCGGGCCGGTCACCTCGAC